>CAZRLQ010000228.1:0-4234 GCA_964600725.1 uncultured Desulfobacterales bacterium | reverse complement strand
TTGATATTAAAAGCATAATTTTCTTTTTGAAAATAGTTTATGCTGGTTTCAGGTTAAATTTAAAACACCTTTTTTGATAAGAAATTCAATAACTTTACAGACCGGAAGCCCCACGACATTTGTATAAGATCCATTGATACTTTTTACAAGAAAAGTACCGAGTCCCTGAATAGCATACGCGCCGGCCTTATCAAAGGGCTCTTTTGTATTAATATACCATTCTATCTCCTCATCTGTCAGCTTTTTGAAAAACACTTCGGTTTTCACTGTTTCTGAAAAGCTTTTATCTTTAACACGGCAGCATATGCAATAGCCCGTAAGAACGAAGTGTTTCCTTCCGCTGAGCCGCTTTAACATTGAACGCGCTTCTGTCTTGGAATCCGGCTTGCCTAAAATCACGCCATCTATCAGAACAATGGTGTCTGCTCCGATAACCCAGCTTCCAGGATATCTTCTTGATATATCATGAGCTTTGGCTTCAGATAACTCCCTTGCATAGATTTCAGGAGAAGATAAAGCCAGAGACTTTTCATCAATGGTACTTGGAATAACGGAAAATGAAAGTCCGGCCTGTTCTAAAAGATAACGCCGGCGAGGAGATTTGGAAGCAAGAATAAACAAAGAATTCTCAGGATAATTTTGCATGACATTTCAAAACACCTTTCTCATGATAGAAAAACTTAATTGTGAATTTTATCACATTTAGCCGAAGATTGTAAGGAGCTATTTTAAAAACAGGGGACAGAAGCAAAGCCGATTCATCAGTTTTTGCTACCGACGTAAGGCGGGACACCTTGAAATTTCAGCGGTCAGAGAGGTGCAGGGGCGAATCTTGTATTTGCCCTGACCGTAAGCAGACAATACTCCATCTTTATTGTCCCGCTTTAAGTCAGTGGCTTCAGATTTAAAACAACTTCTAAGATCATGATTCTATTTTCTTTGCATTTTTGAAAGATAAAGCTCTTTTGCATGATAAGAACTTCGGACAAAAGGAGCGCTCGCCACTTGAATAAAGCCGATTTCAAGCGCTGTTTTCCGCCAGCTCTCAAATTCTTCCGGAGGGACAAATCGTTTTACAGGCAAATTCTTCCTGGTGGGCTGGAGATATTGACCCAAAGTCAGAATTCTGCATCCTGCGTCAAAAATATCGTAAAGTGTTTGAAGAATTTCTTCTGAAGACTCTCCCAGGCCGAGCATAAGCCCGGACTTGGTTATCATATCTGGATCGAGAATTTTTACCTGTTCAAGAAGTTCAAGTGAACGCCGGTAAACCGCAAGGGGGCGTACTGAGGAATAAAGGCGCGGGACAGTTTCAATGTTATGGTTCAAGACATCGGGAGATACCTTTACAATGGTTTTAAGTGCATCAATCTTTCCCTGAAAGTCAGGTATCAAAACTTCAATAAGCGCAGCCGGCCTTTTTTTCCGTATCTCTTTAATTGTTTTTGCAAAGAAATTTGCCCCTCCATCTGGAAGATCGTCCCGTGTAACTGACGTTACAACAACATAATCCAGTTTCATGCTTAATACGGCATTTGCCAGTCTGGCCGGTTCTTCTGAATCGAGAAAAAAGGGTTCACTGCCCTGGCTGACGGCGCAGAACCGGCAGTTTCGAGTACATAATGGGCCCATAATAAGAAAGGTTGCCGTACGTTTGGAAAAACATTCCCAGATATTAGGGCACCTGGCTTCCTGGCAAATGGTATGCAGGCCGTTTTTTTTTATAAAATCTTTTACAGTTTCAAAAGCCTGACCTTTTGGAAGTCTTTTCCTGAGCCAGTTCGGTTTTTTACGCTGCTCCATTTTGTCAGGCATATTTTTTACAAATTTCCGGCAAATCTCAATGTATTTTTATTTATAGCCAGATGAAATAAAGGCTGAGTCAATTCGTGATGCTTTTCCTCAAAGGGTATATAAACAAGAAGATAGCTTTTGGGATTTATTTTTATATCCTTGAGTTTTGACAAAACAAGTTTTTGCGGTTTCATAAAACTTGCCAGGTATGTTTTTAAAGTTTCAGCCGCTTCGCTGACCGGAAGTGTCACGGGATGCAGTCTGGTATCCGGCAGTTCAGGTATTAATTTTTCACGAGGTTGTGAAAGTGTCATATTTCTTCCAAGGCGCAAAAAACTTTTCGGACGGATTTTGAATGCAGGAACCCAGAAGCAAAAATCAATATTTTCCCACTCTTTTTGAACAACTTTCGGCAGATTGGCGATTTTTATCAGATCTGCAAATGAATTGAGTTCTATTCCTGAAATTTCAGCTTTTATACGCCAGAAAGGCATATTTGTCACATTGTCTATATTGCTTAACATATAAGCAAATTTCAATTTTTTCAATCTTTTTCCTGACGGTCTCCAGGCTGAATTGCAATTTTTACAGTTCAGGACAAGGGAGTCTCTGTCACCTTGAAGATCCCATCCGCAGTTCAGACAGATTGCCGGAACGAATTGAACCTGCCATTGAAGGCGGTCATCGTCATGGGCTGCCGCACTAAAATCATTTGGCAAAAGCAAGGAAACAGGCTTGTTCAGTACGGCGTCATATACCTTTTCTTCAACATAAAAAGGCGAATAGATCAGACTGAGCATTTCGCCTATATAGCTCTGGTGAATAACCGGCCCATGTAAAGATCGAATAAATTGATTCTCAAAAACTTGCACTGCCTTTTTAGAGGTCAGCTCAGTTTTTAAAAACCGTCCTTTGGTTTCAGGCAAAACAAAACGGAGTTTTAAAGCCTGGCTGCGCAATCCGACTGAAACGGGAAAGTACTCAGATATCACGGCCTGGTGGCTGATATCAATGAATTTATGCAAAACCTTACCGGAAGTGCTGGAAAAAATCATGCCCTTGAACCGCCAGTACGGAAAATATAACAGTTTTTTACCCTCCGGAGCAGAGCTTGGCAGCATATATCTAAAAAAATCTTTCTCCAGCAGATAGGATTTCACCCTGCAGTATTCACAGGTAAAAAGACGGTCTGTTTCTTTCAAGACAGCCGGTGCCCCGCATTGCGGGCATTGATGTTCTATGAGTAAATTAAAGTTTTTCACCACACTGATTACAATAAGCCGAGCCAGCCAGATTCTTGCTGCTGCATTTTTTGCAATAATTAGGTTCAGGTTTTTCTTCCGCCAAATGGCCGCATCGTGAGCAGAACTTAGCATTTGGAGTCAGGTTTTTGCCGCAGTTTGCACACTGTTTGAAGACAATCTGCTGATGACCGCAGTATGGACAAAACTTGGCATCAGCAGAAATGCTGCTGTGACATTCTGAACAGAGACAGGTTGCCTGAATTTTGCCTTGTTGTGACTCTGGTTGCTTTACATTAAAATAGTTGGAAAACATGGCCGGCATCATCAGTCCAAGTCCCATGCCCATGCCTGTTTGAGATCCGCCTTCTGATTCCGCTGCTTTTTCCATTGCCATAGCTGCTTTCATTTGCATCAGTTTATCCATATCCCGGAATACGCCCATTCGACTTCTGTCGTCTATTGCCTGTTGAACTTCCGGCGGCGGTGTGACGGCATTAATATACAAATGTGTTAAAGCAAGACCAAAGCGGCTGAAATCTTTCTTAAGCCGGTTTACAAGTCCTTCGGAAAGTTCGTCATACTGCGCAGGAAGATTCAAAATAGAATCAATATTTTCCCCCATGTAATCATTGAACCTGGATACAATCACCTGATTCAGATATTCATCAATCTCTGTTGTGGTAAATTTACCCTGAGTGCCTACCAGACTATTTATGAATAAAACAGGCTGTATTACCCGCATGTTAAATACACCAAATGCTCTCAACCTGATCAGATCCAGTTCGGAATCCTTAAACGCTACAGGTTCCCTTGTTCCCCATTTCAAGTTTGTAAACACCTTTAGATTAATGAAATAAACTTCCGCCCTAAGAGGACTGCCAAGACCCCATGGAAGGCTCGCAATTTTGGTCAGTATCGGTATATTAGCGGTTTTAAGAGTATGTCTGCCAGGCCCGAATACTCCGACCGCCTTGCCTTGATAAAAGAAGACGCCGGCCTGGTTTTCCCTTACTGTCAACTGAGCTCCGTATTTGATCTCCCCTGAACCTTCCTCGGGAAGGCGATGTACAAGCTCTTTACCCGTATCATCAAACCATTCAAGAACTTCAAGAAAAATAAGATTGTTTATCCCCATGAATTATAACTCCATTAAGTAATTTGCGCAAAGAAGAAGGCTGCCGCCATAAATAAGGAAC
>CAZRLQ010000227.1:0-4285 GCA_964600725.1 uncultured Desulfobacterales bacterium | reverse complement strand
TTCAGAGCATACATCGGGATCAAAAATTACCGAGGTCATTTCAGCACCCGATCTGCTTCGGCAAATACATCCTGTGCTGCAATACCTTGTTGTTTACCTTCTCCTGAGCATGACAGAAAGTCCTGCTCATAAATGGCCTCAAGGATCATTGCCACGACTTTTTTGTACAATCTTGTCTTCCAATGCAGGGATGCCCAGAAGATACTGCTTTACCGTTTTCCCTGGCAAGATTTGTCTAACCTCTTTACACCTCCAAAAAAGAGAGCCCCAGTTTTTCACGTTTTTCTTCGATATGTCTGCGGATCAAAACCGACGCCTTTTCAGGATCTGATTCTACGGCAAAGCTGGCGCCGATGACATCGTTGAGCCCTTTGGTAAGTAATTTGACTACGTTCATGCTGCCTGTAATCGGCGGCATGGGGCCAAGGACAGTATAAACACCCGAAGCTACAAAGTATGCCCCTATGGAGACTGCTTTTTCGGAATACCATTCCGGCGCAGCACCGGCAAGGGGCAGATCGCTTATATCAGTATTCAAGGCATCAGCCAGAGCTGCAGCCAGCACCAAAATGCGAACATTGTCCACACAACTGCCCATGTGCAAAACAGGCGGAATTCCTAATGATCCGCATACTTCCTTTAACCCGTCTCCGGCAAATTTGACTGATTCTGCTGTCTTGAATCCGGCTTTGGCATTGGCTATAGCTGCACAACCGGTATCTACCACTAAAATGTCATTTTCAATCAGTCGTTTTGTTAATGTTACATGACCGTAATCATGCTTTATCTTAGGATTGTTACATCCGACTATACCTGCGGCACCTCTGATCTTGCCCGCCTTTATGGCTTCAATAAGAGGCTGGGGAGTTCCGCCCATGGCATCTATGATCGTTTCTACGGAAAAGCCGCCAATAGAAGCAACAGGCTCTACCGGTATATAAACCTCTCCTCGCTGCTCAAAATTTTCGATAGCTTCTTTAACCAGGTCAAGAGCCATTTCTGCTGCATTGTCAGGATGAAATTCCCTATGTTCCATCCCTGGAAAACGGGCTTTGTCACTGGTGCTGATCATCCGTGTATGATAACAGGCTGCGACAGCACCTAAGGAAGGCATAATACATTGATAATCGACCAGCATCATTTCCACTGCTCCGGTTGAAATGACAAGTTCCGTCATCAAATGATTTCCCGCCATTGGAATGCCGTGCCGCATGAGAAGCTCATTGCCTGTGCAACATAATCCTGTCAGATTGATACCATTAGCCCCTTTATCTTTGGCCAGCCCGATCATTTCAGAAGACTGGCAAGCCTGCAGAATCATTTCAGATACAACCGGATTATGCCCGTGTACAACGATGTTGACCTGGTCTTCCTTCAAAACACCTACGTTAACTGTATTGTGAGTCGGTTTTGGAGTGCCGAAAAGAATATCTGAGACTTCAGTTGCAATCATTGAACCACCCCAGCCATCAGATAATGCATTTCTGAGACCATGCAGAAGCAGGCTTTGCCAACCATTATCTACACCCATATGGGTCCTGTGCATCATTTCCGAAGTCTCTCTGTCAATGCCTCTTGGGGTTATGCCGGCCCTTTCCCAAAGCTCGCGGCGTTTTGACGGCGCCCTCCGAACCAGGGTCAATTCTTTCTTTCGACAGCCAAAATCTTCCTGCATTGCATCAGCCAGTTCTCCGGCGATTTCAAGTACTTCTTTCCCATCGATTTCCAGCCCATATTCAGCCGCCAGCCTTTTTAATTTCTTAATATCCTTAATTCCATAACCTGGGGCAAGGCCCCGGGCAATCTTGGCCAATACTTCCACCAGATCCCTTCCATGATCTGAATGGGCTGCAGCTCCTGCTGCAATCATTCGGCCAAGGTTCCTGGCCACAATAATATCCGCGTCTGCTCCGCATACTCCCCGCTGAGGACCTTCTTCAAAGGGATCTATCCTGCACGGTCCCATCATGCAGACTCTGCAGCTCAAACCCATTTCGCAATAGCCGCACTGTGGAAGCTGATTCTCAAACCTGTCCCATACGGTTTCAATCTGATCTTTTTCCGCTTTTTTCAACAGCAGCTGTCCATCTTCTGTAATGGTATTTTTGTTATATGCGTTGCTCATGTCCACCTCCGAAATCAGTTATAACATTAAATAAATCAACAGACTTATAAATGTTCAGGCATTTCTTATGCCTGCCTGTACGCTTTTAACTGCGTTCAACAAAGCAAAACCAGGGAAAAGATCGCTGCTTTCCGCCTTTGCCGATATGCTTCGCGCTACTTCATCGGTTTTTCTTTTCAAAGCTTTTGCTGATTCTTCGAAAGTAAGGGCACCTGATTTGCAGGCCTCCGCACAGGCGGGTATCAGTCCCTGTTTAAGCCGCGGCAGACAATTGTCGCACTTGACGGCAACAGTTTGGCCGGAAGGCGCCAGGAGATCTTCATTATAACGGATCACTCCAAAAGGGCAGGCCATGGCGCATGAAGCGCAGTTAATACATTTATAAGGGTCGATCAAAACCGATTCTGTTTCCAAATCACGAAAAATTGCGCCGGGCAGACAGGCCGCTATACATGGAGCAGGATCACAATGCCGGCATCGGTTGGGGAAACCTTCGTTATACATCCCGACTCCAACATGGATCCTTGGTTTGGGTAAAGGTTTTTCCAACGCGGCTGCGGGCAGTTCTTTGGCCTGTGAATGTACGGTTGCACAGGCGATCATACACTGCATGCAGCCGACACATCTTTCCGGATGAACCACGACTTTTTTCATTAAACAGACCTCCTTTCTATTTATTACCGAGTGCCTGCCCAGAAATGAGAATTTTTGTTCAAGATCAAGGCATGCAAAAAAATAACCGCAGACCCGCCTGTTGCAGGCAGGTAAAAAGTGTAAACTGATTAAGGATTATTTTTTGAGCATAACGCAAATATTGGGCAAAAAGACCATTTACGTATGGACACTACCTGATCAATTGCCTGAAGTTAAATGATCTGTCCAGCAAAAATTCTTTCGGTATTTTAACAGGCATTTCGCTTTGTATAAGGGAAACAAGAATTCCTCCCTGTTCAACAGCGTTTACCATAATCATTCCAACCAGCTTGTCACTTCTGAAAACCAGTTTTCGATAGGTTTTAAGGCGACAGTCGTTGTGACTTATTATTTCATAATTTGAACCAGATGGAGGATTCACCAGACCGCCGGTCATTATATCAAGACCGAAAACGCGGATCACGTTCCGACTCAGGCTCCCTTTGTAAACAACCTTTTGGCCGGTCATATTCATTCCGGCAATTCGACCCTGAGCTGCGGCTTCAGGCCAGATGGCATTGACCCATCGTTCTTTGCGTGCAATATCGATTGATTCCGCAACATCTCCGGCAGCGTAAATCCCTGGAATATTTGTTTCAAGAAGGTGGTTGACTAAAATGCCGAGATCGACATTAATCTTATCACGTGGCACAAAATCAACAGCCGGCTTCACTCCTTTGCCAACAACAACCATGTCGCAATCAATTTTAGTTCCATCGGTCAAACAGGCGCTTTTTACTCTTTTATCTCCTTCAAAGCCGACGACCGTCTCTTTAACCATTACTTTCAATTCCTTAGCTGCAAGCTCTTTAAGAATCATCTCTCCTGCTTTTTTATCAACCTGCATGGAAAGAGGGTAGTCAGAGCTGATAAGCATTGTGACCTTAATACCACGGCAAAGCAGACCACATGCCGCCTTAAAACCGACCAGACCTCCGCCCAGAACCAAAGCGCTTTTTGCTTTCGGCATAATTTTAAGCATCTGTCGGATATGCGCCTCTGTACGCATAAAAAAAATATTTTCAAGATCAAGTCCATCAGCTTTAATCGGCCTTGGATCTGCACCGGTTGCAATTAACAGTTTATCAAATGGATATGCTTTTTTATTTTTGATAAAAACCCTTCTATTTTCAACGTCAATACCGCTGACCCGATTTCCAAGAACAGGTTTGATATTAAAATTATCATAAAATTTTGGCCCTCGTATGGAAAGTTTACCTGACTGAATCGATCCTTCAAGAAGATGACTGATCATTGGCCGACAATACGGCAAAAAAGTTTCATCAGCAATCATGGTGATACCGCCTGTCGGATCAAATTGGCGAATGGCTTCTACAGCTTTAATACCGGCAATGCCATTCCCTATAATCACATAATTCATTTCGAACTCCCGCAAAACTTTAGGCAAACAAAAAAATCAAATGGAACTGATTGCAGATTAACAATCAAAACCTGTTTACCCTAACG
>CAZRLQ010000226.1:0-4312 GCA_964600725.1 uncultured Desulfobacterales bacterium | reverse complement strand
ATATGGTCCCGATGCCTTACAGCCGGTTCTATAAAATTATGGAAAAGGCAACTATTTATAAGCCTGAAAAAAACATGTCTAAGTAAGAATCTGTTTGAAAATCCTCCCTTTAGCCCACTTACCCGTTTCTTTTGATTATAACTTAAGTAAGGAAACAAAGTTGTATATGACCATAAATGAAGCAAAAAAAGTTCTGAAGATAGAAGCGGAGGGAATTTTACAGTTAATAGACCGTATTGACGATAATTTTTCTCATCTGGTGGAATTTATCTGCAGTTCAAGCGGCCGTTTAATTATTGCAGGCATCGGCAAATCAGGTTTAGTCGGCAGAAAGATAGTCGCTACTTTGAACAGCACTGGAACAAGATCTTTCTTTTTACATCCCGTTGAAGCCATGCACGGTGATCTTGGCATGGTTTGCAGGGATGATATTTTTCTTGCACTGTCAAATAGTGGTGAGACAGATGAACTAAATATCCTGATGCCTAATATACGTGAGATCGGGTGCAAAATCGTTGCTTTTACCGGAAATAAAGATTCCACTTTAGCGAAGTACAGTGACCTTGTCATTGATGTCGGTGTGGAAAGAGAGGCATGTCCTATGGGTCTTGCCCCTACTTCAAGCACAACAGCCCTTCTTGCCATGGGAGATGCCCTTGCGGTTGTACTCATTAATAAAAAAGAATTCAAATCAACCGATTTTAAAAGATTTCATCCAGGCGGCCGGCTTGGGCAGCGGCTTTCCTGCGAAGTTAAAGATCTTATGCTGACGGGCAGCCTGATTCCTTTGGTGTCGGAAGAAACCGGTGCCGGTGAAGCTGTCAAGGAGATCGACCGTTTTGGATTAGGCGTTATACTTGTCGTTCAAAAAGATAATTTTCTTGCCGGAATTATTACAGATGGTGATATAAGGCGAGCCGTTGCAAGGAAAAAGCCTCTTTATGATATGTCGGTTGAAGAGATTATGACAAAAAATCCAAGGGCGGTCAATCCAGACACACCAGCCTATGATGCTCTTAATATCATGGAAAAACATCAAATTACAGTGCTTCCCATAATAAATCCGATTGGAAAGATCAGAGGGATCTTACATCTTCACGATATATTAGGCAAAGGCGATTTTAAATTTAATGGAACCTAAGGATAAATATTTTAGCCCGCCTCAGGGCCTTATCTGTCCACTTGTATCCCCTTTAATGGACGATAATACTATTGATTCTGCTTCATTAGAAAGACTGCTTGAGCATGTAGGACGAGCGGTTGACGGGGTACTTCTTTGTGATGCGATCTGGGGGGAGGGAACTGTTCTATCGGCAGAGATCCGTTTTGATCTTGTTTCATCGGCTCTTGAAATCATCAGGGGCCGATGGCCTGTTCTTATATTCATTACAGGAAAAACCTTAAGAGATACACAATTATTTATGGCTCAGATGGAAGAGCTTATCAACAAGATTGAATATCGCGGAAAACTTTTCTGGGTTGATTATCCTCTCTATTATCACAGCAACAGAGGACTTCCGCAAATGTATCTGGAATTGATGACCAAAACAGAAATTCCTTTAATAATTGCAAATCTTCCTTATCTTGTAAAGCAGCAAAAAGGTCTTGTGAAGCGCGGGAATATACGTACAAGTGTGTTAAAAAAGATTGTTCGTAATACTGAAATCAGGGGTATGATATTCACCGGAGATTTAAAGCGGTCTTTTAATTATCAGATGGCTGCAAGGTCGGGCAGCGGCTTTGTTTTTTATGATGGTGATGAAGCTGTGTTTTTAAAAAATCCTGGTATGGGCGGTGTAGTCGCAGGCGGCAGCAACCTGGTTCCGGGCAAGTGGCTCGAGATAACGAGATTCTCTTTAAATCAGTATGATGAGGAGAAGCAGATTCAAATATCCCGGCCGGCTGTATTGGAATCAGGAATGATGTTGCAATTTTTATATTCATTATGCAATGCCGCACCAGCAGTATATATGAAAAAAATACTATGTAAGGTCGGAATTATAGATTCCAGCCATTCGTATTCATCTGTCGAGTCTTTGAAGCTATCCAGGCAGGAAAAGGCCTGGCAGGATGAATTAAAAGTATTTCTTAATACCTACGATATGGTATAAAGGAGAGATGATGCATCTTGATGTACTTGACACTAAAATACCGATTTTAGGCAAACCGAAAATACCCTCACCGCTCCATAAATTGGATATAGACCGCCATGTTCGGCAATTTACATCAGATTCAACCAGGATACTGGTCGATGTAGATTTAAAGCACGTCACAGAGGCTATTAAAAAAGGAAAAGAGCTTCTTTCTTTTGAACTTGCCGGTCCCAGAAGTAAAATCTATTTTGATCCGAGCAAATTGCGGTGTGCCCTTGTAACATGCGGTGGACTCTGTCCTGGTCTGAACGGCATTATTCGTGCAATTGTGCTGGAACTTTACTATAGATACGGTGTTCAGAAAATATACGGGATTAAGCATGGACTTCAAGGTTTTATTCCTAAATACGGCCATGATATTATCGATCTTACACCAGATGCTGTGACAGATATAATTAAAAAAGGAGGAACTTTCCTTGGATCTTCAAGAGGTCCCCAGGATATAAGCGAAATTATCGACTGCCTGGAAAGGATGAATATAAGTGTTCTTTTTATGATCGGCGGTGACGGAACCCTTATGGCGGCATCAAAAATAGCGGATGAAGCAATGAAACAGGGTCTGAAAATAAGTGTCGTAGGGATACCAAAAACGATTGATAATGATATATACATGGTGTCAAGATCTTTTGGTTTTGATACCGCTGTTCAGGTGGCTACAAATGCGGTCAGGGCGGCTCATAACGAGTCAAGAGGATATCCCAACGGCATCGGTCTTATAAAACTGATGGGCAGACATTCCGGTTTTATTGCGGCAACAACAGCATTAGCCCAGCAGGATGTGAATTTTGTACTTATACCGGAAGTTGATTTTGATCTTCACGGACCCAATGGTTTTCTGGAAGCCCTTGAAAAACGGCTGAAGCTGAGGGGACATGCGGTAATCGTTGTAGCGGAAGGCGCCGGACAGAAGCTGTTTGAAAAGCTTGAAAAAAAACGTGATGAATCGGGAAATATCAAATTATTTAATATCGGCAATTTTCTAAAAGAAGAAATATTGTCTTACTTCAAGAAGAAAAATATTGATGTTTCATTAAAGTATATCGATCCAAGCTATATAATCAGGAGTCTGCCGGCTAATGCCAATGATCATGTTTTCTGCAATTTTTTGGGGCGCAAAGCCGTACATGCGGCAATGGCCGGAAAGACAAAGCTTCTTATAGGCCACTGGAATAATCAGTTTGTACATATTCCAATGAGCGCATCAGCGGGAAAACGAAAACAGATTGATCCCAAAGGGATCATGTGGCGCAGTGTTCTGGGCGCAACCGGCCAGGGGTCTTTAAAAAATGAATAGCGCTCTTTTCCGCTCGATTGTACCGGCGCAGGCGTTTCTGGTATTCTTCAGCAATCTCAAAAAGTGGGATGGTTCCCTATTATGTGATGTCT
Organism: uncultured Desulfobacterales bacterium; assembly: GCA_964600725.1. GTDB lineage: Bacteria > Desulfobacterota > Desulfobacteria > Desulfobacterales > CAZRLQ01 > CAZRLQ01. Next base: position 773 of record CAZRLQ010000226.1, on the reverse strand, counting down.
AAAAGAGTTGTTCGCGGGTCATAATGACGGCATAGTTGTCCGGGTTGTTGATGATGTATTTTCATATGTGATGCAATCTGTTTTCAAATAACGCAGGGGCAAACCCCTTGCGGTTGCCCTTTCCCGTGTGGCTGCATATTGCCAGTGCAGGCACGGGGGCCTGCCTCTGCTCAAGCATAAAGATCAAATGGTATCCCATATTATTTTTCACACAGATTTCGGTGATGCAGCGGTTATTTATCGTGAAAATCGGTTTTCAATAATAAAGATATTATTGCCGTCTTCAAACAGAAAATATCTTTTTGAATTAATTGCCAAAAATAGATGGGGAAAACCGGGTTTTCATCAGAAGGCCAAGATGGTATCTGATTTAATAATCGACTATTTTAATGGAAGAGATTTGTTAAATCCGCTGGAATGGCTCGATATGGATCGACTGACAAAGCTGCAGAAATCGGTTCTTATTGCTACTGCCGATATTCAATACGGAAAATTGAGCACTTATAAAAAGATTGCCGCATCTGTCGGGTTTCCTAAAGCTTATCGTTTTGTGGGAAACACTCTTGCCAATAATCCATATCCTATACTGATACCATGTCACAGAGTAATTCGGAGTAATTCGTCTATCGGCGGTTTTACCGGCGGAACAGAGCTGAAGAAAAAACTTATCGCACTTGAAGCAAAATTTACTGAGACCTAAATCCTGCATTCAGTTTTTGCGAAATGATTATATCTGCCTCATGTTTCAGCCTGTTAACTGATAATACTGCATA
>CAZRLQ010000225.1:0-4376 GCA_964600725.1 uncultured Desulfobacterales bacterium | reverse complement strand
TTTTTCATTCCTTTGCGGCATGGCCGGCCGTTTGTATTTTGGAACATCTTGTTTTAGAAGCTTTTGATCAATTTTCCTCCGGATGCGGGTCATGCGCTTATTTGGATAATACTCCATAATTGCCCTGTTGATGTCCTCAGGAAAGGAAGTAACGAACGGCAGGGGCTTGTGGATGAACATAATTTCCGCAAAAATCCTGATTGCCGTCAGTCATGCAGTTACAGTCATGAGTTAGCGGAATATTAACACTTTGTCCACTATAAAATGCTTTGCCGGTATTTTTTATCCATGACTTCCTGTCAATAACAGCTTATAATACTTTTCGGGCTGACCGGCCAGGTTTTGGAATGGTGAAGGGCTGAACAGAGGTGATACCCGAAGTTCCATTGTTTGACACAGTCACCCATTCCTTCCAAAAAACTTGATCATCGAGTATAATCTATAAATTTTGTGGACCAAAGTGCTTGAAGAATTGCGGGAAGATGGGGAGATGAGGGATGGAATCTCTGATAGGTAGATTATCCGTAAAACAAACGTATACCTCGAGACCCTTCCATCTGTTTTCACATGATTTTTCTCAGCTCCTGTGCTCTGAACTTAATCCTGTACGAAAAACGTCTTGTTATGATAATATTTTTAAGCTATATTTATAGCTGATAAGGGCATCCTTTAAAGTTGGTTTACACTTTTACCTGCCTGCTGCAGGAAGGAGGGATGGGAAGATCAAGCGAAAGAGTTGGGTGTGATAGCGCGGTTGAGAAAATTAAAAGAGGCTTCGGATATTTTGAGGTTGCTTTTGATTCATCCCGCAGATGGCTGCTCGCTTCGCGAAACAACAGTCAGAGCACATCAAGGCGGACTCGTAAAAGTATCTGATGTCGCTCTGCTTAAAAAATTACGCGTTTCCTCAGAATAGTTTCCTGGATGTCTCTGGAGTTGCTAAAGAGAAGGAAGATTGTATATAGACCCCCTGAATGGATTTCCCGGTACAACGTCAAAAGCATCGGCGCAACTGTTATCACAGAACCCGGTTCAACAGGAACAAACGATCGAGTTGCATTGATACATTATTCTAATAACATCATTGCCGAATAAAGTAACGGCAGGCCAAGCCCTTGAGTTATATAGAATCAGATGGCAAATCGAGATTGCATTCAAACGTTTGAAAAGTATTATGGGATTGGGCCATCTGCCTAAAAAAGATGAGGAGTCTTTGCGGGCATGGCTGCACGGTAAACTTTTTGCCGCGCTGTTAGCGCAGGCTATTGTTGACGAAGGCGCTTTTTTTTTCATCATCGGGATATCCAATGCGAATACAATAGATGCCTTTGGAGAGAGACTTTCCTCGCTTTGCACCTCTTGAGGCAGGCTGTAAACCCAAGGTTGTCTTTAAAGAAGTGCCTTAAAAATTGGGGAAAGATTTCGAATCGGTTGGCTGAATCACCGCGCAAGAGGAGATTGCAGCTTGACAAGATGGTCTTAAGTTAGCGCTTATGCCCTCAATCCCCCTTTCCAAAGGGGAAAGCAGATTGAAAAGTTACAAACTTTTTGCTTAAATAATGAAATTTAAACGCTTTCAAAAAAATTTTTTTATAATTATAGGGATAGATATTATCTTTTTGACAGGTTCACTCTATCTGTCTCACCTGATACGTTTTGATTTCAATATTCCAGTTGAATTCTGGCATCCCCTGAAACGAATTCTTCCCCTTATTTTGATAATCAAGATTCTCTGTTTTTATTATTTCGATCTTTACCGGGGCATGTGGCGATACACCAGTATTATAGATTTATTTAATGTTATCAAAGCTTCCACCATAAGTCTGCTTGTAATTATCAGCTTTATACTTTTCAGCACAAGATTTGAAAGGTTTTCCCGTTCAGTCTTTATAATTGACTGGTGTTTTACAGTTCTTTTTATTTCCGGACTTCGCCTGATTGTACGGTTTTATTTTGAACGGTTCGGCAAGGATGAATCCTGGACAGATTCATTTCATGCATTTATAAAAAATGCTTTTATAAAAAGAAAAGATAAAAGCAAAAACCTGCTTATTATCGGCGCAGGTGACTGTGGTGAAAAAATTTTTCGGGAAATACGCGACAATGCAGGACTTTTATATAATGTTGTCGGATTCCTTGATGACAATCCTGTTAAAGCAGGAAAAAAAATCCATGGTGTTTCAGTGTTGGGCAATATCAGTAACATTAAGATTTTTGCCGAAAAGACAGATGCCGATGAGGCTCTTATTGCCATTTCTTCTGCAGATGCCTTTCAGATGCAGAAGATAGTAAAACATTGCAGGGAAAGCGGCCTAAAGTTCAAAACCGTTCCGAGTTATGGAGAATTGATAAATGGCGAGGTGACTATAAATGCCATCAGAGAAGTGAACTACAGGGATCTCTTGGGCAGGGAACAGATAATACTGGACGAAAAAGAGATAGGTGCTTATTTAAAAAGACAGACCGTTCTGATCACAGGCGCAGGTGGTTCCATAGGTTCAGAACTTTGCAGGCAGGTCTGCCGTTTTCAGCCTGAATCAATTGTACTTTATGAAAGGGCTGAAAGCCCTTTGTACGAAATTGAACTGGAACTTAAAAAAAATTTCAGTCATGTAAAAATTATTCCATTATTGGCAGATATTATGGATATCCGCCAGCTTGAAAAAACTTTTGAAGCCTTTGGACCTAGGGTTGTTTTCCATGCTGCTGCTTACAAACATGTACCCATGTTAGAGCTGCAGCCGTGGAAGGCGATGGAAAACAACATATTGGGAACAGAGAATCTGGTTAAAACATCAAAAAAATTTAAGATTGAACGGTTTGTTTTTGTTTCTACAGACAAAGCGGTCAGACCCGTAAGTGTAATGGGGGCTTCCAAGCGTATGGCGGAAATGTTGATTGAAAATCAAAACAGCTCGGATTCATCAGATACGCGGTTTATGATTGTTCGCTTCGGCAATGTGGCGGGGAGCGCAGGCTCTGTAATACCGCTTTTTAAAAAACAGATAGAAGATGGTGGACCGGTTACCGTTACCCATCCTGATGTAACACGATATTTCATGACTATACCGGAAGCCTGCCAACTTGTTCTTCAGGCGGGAGCCATGGGATGTGGCGGTGAAATATTTGTTTTAAATATGGGAACTCCAATAAAAATATATGATATGGCCACAGATTTAATTCGTCTTTCCGGTTTTGAACCAGGTGTGGATATAAAAATCGAATATATAGGTCTGAGGCCTGGAGAAAAGCTTTATGAAGAGTTAATCACAGATGACGAAGGTATTCTTCCAACCGGACATAAAAAGATTATGGTGCTCAAGGGAACAGAGCATAATAATCTCCGTTTAATAAACGAAAAGATCAAAGAACTGACAGAATTTTCAGATATTCAGGACAAAGAAAAAATCAGGATAAAACTGCAAGAGATTCTGCCCGAATATAAGCCGGCAATCAATTAGATTCTTCGGCGCATGACTGAGTCTGAAATCTGATAACTTATATAAAAAAAATCAGGAGAGATTAAAATGGATTTATTAAAAACATATTCCCGCCGTTCATTTCTTTTAATATTTTTCTTTATGCTTCTGTTGTTTATTCTGATCCACGTTGCTTTTTATCTGAAAATAGATAACATCTCTGAAAAGGTGTCGGTTTTGGCTCAGGCAAATGCCGATGCCGGGTTATTTGAGCAGAGTGAATCAGCATTTGAGATTGTCACGGTTTTAAAAAAGTTCATCTATTACGGTATTCCGATCTCAGCAGTAATTTTCGTTATTTCCGGAATTTTACTTTGGCTTTTTCTGCGGTCTTTTGTAAGAAAACAGGTAAAAAATTTGGCTCCTGCATCTGGAAAAAAAGAAATAAAAACTGTATCAAAGTCTAAGATGGTTAATAAAGAAAAGGAATTAAATGACAGGCGCCTCTTTTTACATTTACTTTCCGCGCTTCAAAAAGATGGCAGGCTGGTCGATTTTTTTTCAGAAGATCTCAGTCTTTATGAAGATTCACAGATCGGAGTCGCTGTTCGAAATATTCACGAAAGCTGTAAAAAGGTATTAGATAAGTATCTGGAGCCTGTGGCTGTAATTGACAAGGCTGAAGGGGACGAGATAACTATTCCGGAGAATTTTGATCCAGGTGCAATTAAATTAACAGGAAATGTAACCGGTGAGCCTCCTTTTAGAGGAATATTGCGCCACAAGGGATGGCAGGCAAAAAAAATAGATATGCCCACATTGTCCAGTAATCTGGATTCAAAGATTATTGCACCTGCCGAGGTGGAGATCGTGTCAAATGCCCCTTCTGAATCATAAATTCAAAAAGGGGCTTGTAAAAGCCCGGGCTGACTGCATTCAGCTACCAGCTTTAGCTGA
>CAZRLQ010000224.1:0-4376 GCA_964600725.1 uncultured Desulfobacterales bacterium | reverse complement strand
AGCGACCCCAGCGTCCCGAACGCTGTGCTCTACCAGGCTGAGCCACGTCCCGACTTCAAGCTTTCTATGTTACAATCCAGTAAGTTGTCAAACAAAATATTTAATTTTTCGTAAAATATTTCAAAAAATTACTATTTAAAAATCTTTGGGCTGTATCCTTTCGGCAGGTGAGCAGTACCTTTTACACATTGGATATCTGCATTTTTTGAAATATTTTCCAGTATATTGTCAACATGGTCACAAAAGCCGTTTCCCTCTGTCCATTGACCTTCCTTTTTAGCAGCAAAAGTACAGGTGCAAAAATGGATCGCCTCAGCTCCCTTGCTTTTAAGAATCTTTGACAGATCTACCGTATTATCTCCTGGACACTGACAGGTAAAAACTCCCATTAGTTCAGAATCATCATATATCGCAAATCCTTCTTTCTGCCCGCTTAAGGAGCGAATGCAACTTGTCAGCGGACACTTGTTTGCATTCTTTTCACAGCGTATAATTCCTATTTTAGTCATTTTCTTTCTCCTTATACTGTCTGTTTATCACCAGAGATTCATCACTTTCCATATACATTGCTCAATATGAAAAATCAAGAATAAATGGTACAATTTTCGGCATTGATATGCTAACATGACTGCGGGCCAATTTATAGTTATTACTCCTCTTCAAAGCCAAAAGTGTCAAAGTGAAGCGAGCGGCAGTTTTTGGTAGCGTCACGAATCGTTTTGTCGGATGCACATTCCTGTAACTGAGCTTGAATTTTGAGGGTCACCCGGACGTCTGAACCAACAAGTTTCGTGAGGTGCTGAATAACTTCATCGGCTATATGCACGGCAAGCAGGGGGCCGAACCCTTCCCCAACAATTTCTCAGCAAATTCTTGCAGCAGTCTAAAACTCAAGCATTTTCAGACTAAGTTCGATAAGACTTGTAGTCTAATTCTCAGGAGCTATCAAAAATTCACAGGTTTTTGATTTCAATAACCTTAATATCCTTGTCAGCAGATTCTCAGAAAGCTTTGGGCAGCGATGGGGAAATCCCCTTCAATCTCCTTTTCAAAGGGGGAAGCATATAGAGGTGCCCGATCTGCCTGTGCGTCGCACCTGCCTGCGCTGCGGACGCGGCAGGCAGACGCAGACAAGTCTTATTGAGAGACCGCCCTTATCGTAATAAAATGAGCATCTATTCTCGTCGTTTAAAAATCAATATCTTTGCCAATACAGCTGTTTTTTCAGGACTTGCCACGCTTCTGATCGGTTTTGTAATGATTTCCACAACCCAAAGTGACCTGTTTCATTATGAGGTTTCCAGGGGACATCTTGTCTTATCTTTTATCGAGGACTATTTGGGTGAATATTTTCTGCAAGATGGTTTTAAAGATCATATTGATATAGAAAAAGAACTCTGCAGAATCTTAGACAGATCTTCAGTTCAATCTATTTTGATTGTTGATAAGAATGATAAAATCATATCTGCTTATAGTACAGGTTTTGACGCGGAAAATGATCATTTGCTATCAGCCAAACAGAGTATGACAACTAAAGAAGATGCAGTTATATTTAAGCCGCCATTTTGGGGGGTGTTGGGGAAACAGCCGCGCAACCTGGTCATATCTGCGCCCTTATTTCTGAACGAAAGAGTTGTGGCCGGAGCGAGCGTTGTGTTATCACTTGACGAGTTTTCGCTAAGCTTGCAAAAACAGAGGAAGGTGTTGCTGATATATTTTTTTATCAACACCATTATTTTTACGGTTGTCGGTTTTTACCGCCTTTCTGAAGTAATAGTGAGGCCTGTCCACAAACTTGTTAAAATGGCCGAAGAATATCAGGATAATGACGAACTCTTTTTTTGCGATAAAGAAGGCAACGAATTCCGAAAACTTTCAAAGGCATTAAACCGTATGCTGAAACGTATCTCGGATGATAAAAAAAAGCTTGAGTCAACGGTTATGTGCCTTAAAAAGACAAATTCTGATTTAAAGCTTGCCCAGGCTGATATTATCAGGGCGGAAAAATTAGCTTCGGTCGGCAGATTATCCGCTGGAATCGCTCATGAGATCGGGAACCCGATCGGAATTGTACTTGGCTATCTTGAATTATTGAAACAGGGCAATAATGATAAAGATCAAAAAGAGTATATCCTTCGTTCCGAGAATGAAATCAGCAGGATAAATTTGATACTTAGAAATCTTCTTGATTTTTCAAGAGACTCCGCCAGTGTTTCGGAAACAGTATATGTTCATGATATAATTAACAATATGGTTGATATTCTTAAGGTTCAGCCCTTAATGGCCGACATTAATATAAAACAGATGCTTTTGGCGGAAAAAGATACAATTATTGCGGATCCCGGTCAGTTAAAACAGATTTTTATGAATTTAATGATAAACGCCGCGGATGCCATAAATTCAAAAAAGAACAAAGATGGTGAAATTATAATTAAGACCGTGATATTGGATTCAGATACTGATACAGGCGGCCATAAGCCTGTATTAAGGATAGAGTTTATTGATAATGGTACGGGAATACCCATGGAAAATCTGAAAAATATCTATGATCCCTTTTATACGACAAAAGAACCGGGGAAAGGAACCGGACTCGGTCTTTCGGTTACTTTTATGATTGTAAAAAGGTTTAATGGAAATATTGATGCAAGAAGTAAGGATGGCAGTGGAACAACGATGATTTTAGATTTTCCGTTCTTTCCGGAACCTGTCAGCGCCCAGTCCCTGCGTCTGCCTGTTTTACAGTCTCGGCAGACGGGCTTTCGCCCAAATGAAGACTTAACTTCTTAATAAATCCAATTCCCCTTTTGAAAAATGAGGACTGACGGGAATTTTTCCATCGTATCACGCTGAACCGACACAAAATGAAACAGACAGAAAACCATCAGAAAATTTCAAAGAATAAATTCTCAAACAGACGGCTGCTGATAATAGATGATGAACTGAACATGCGCCATATGCTTTCGGCATTACTCGGCAAAGCCGGTTTCCAGGTCGAAACGGCGGAAGATGGATGCCGGGCTATTCAGATGATTGAGAAGATTGAATATGATTTTATCCTTTGCGATATAAAGATGCCGAATATGAGCGGAATGGACTTTTTAAAGTCCGCAGGAGATAAAATAAAAGATACTACCATCATAATGATGTCCGCATACGGGACGATTGATATTGCTGTCAAAGCAATGAAACTGGGCGCTTACGACTATATATCAAAGCCGTTTAAAACCGATGAGATTCTTATCACGCTGAAAAAAGCGGAGGAAAGGAAAATTTTAAAACAGGAAAACCGCCGGCTCAGAAAACATATTTGTAATATTGAAGATAATTATAATATTTTCAACATGGTAGGCAAAAGCAAGACTATGGTCTCTCTGTTTAAACGGGCACTGAAAGTGTCTCAATATGATACTACGGTCTTGATAACCGGTGCGAGCGGAACAGGAAAAGAGATGATTGCAAAGGGCATCCATTTCAGCGGGAAAAGATCAAAAATGCCCCTTGTTTCCGTAAATTGCGGTGGAATTCCGGAGAATCTGCTTGAAAGTGAGCTTTTTGGATATAAAAAAGGAGCATTTAGCGGTGCAAATAGAGATAAAAAAGGACTTTTCCAGGAAGCAGAGGGCGGGACGATCTTCCTTGATGAGATCGGAGAATTGCCTTTATTTTTACAGGTTAAATTTTTGAGGGTATTACAGGAGAATGAAATAAGGCCGGTTGGTGATTCCAGAACAAATAAGATAGATGTCCGTGTCATCGCTGCAACCTCCAGAAATCTAGAGGATGAAGTCAGGAAAGGAGTGTTTCGTGAAGATCTTTTTTATCGGCTGAACGTATTATCCATTAAAGTGCCTGCGCTTAAGGAACGGTCGGAAGATATACCCCTTTTATGTGAACATTTCATTCGAAAGTATAATAAAAAGCTTGGTAAAAATATAAGGAGAATAGCTCCTTCCGCTATGACACTTCTTATGAATCATAATTGGCCGGGAAATGTGAGAGAATTGGAAAATGTTATTGAAAGAACTTTTGTGTTAGCGGAGGAAGATGTTCTTTTTCCGGAGAATTTTCCGCCTGGATTGGGTGTAAAAACCGAAGGCGATGAGATGGATGATCTTTTTACAGGATATTCTTTGAAGTCCGCCCAGAAGGTTTTGGAAAAGAGGCTGATTATAAGAGCCCTCACCGAAACAGGCGGTAATCGGACCAAGGCGTCCCGGCTCCTTGAAATCAGCCATCCATCTTTATTGAGTAAAATAAAATCTTATAACATTATCATGTAACGACCTCTCATGCATCAGTGGGTACAACAAAGAATGAGAATTATGAGTTCGGCAGGAGGAAATTATGAGTGACATCATTAAGAACTATGAAAAGTA
>CAZRLQ010000223.1:0-4416 GCA_964600725.1 uncultured Desulfobacterales bacterium | reverse complement strand
CAATCTACTAACAACTGTATTTTGCGTTTCCAGATAGAGAAGGGAATTATTTGGGATAAAATCCCGTTTTTGGAAATTGTTCGCCGGGTAGTTTTAATAATTTCCATAAGTTTTGTTTTTGAGGTTCCAGGGCTAAAGACTCTAAGGAATATCTCAAGCACTGTAAAAGATTAGTTAGACTTCAACGTGATTTTTGGGAAGACAAGATAGATGCAAAAGAAATCCACGATCCATCATGACACTACTGCCCGCCACCTTCGTAAGTACAGTAATCGAAACCCCATTCATCAGTTCACATTAGGCCGTTTTTTTAACAAAGTAGCTGATGAAGTACAACGCATTCAGCCTGAAAATACGCTCGAATTTGGTTGTGGAGAGGGGTTATTTCTTGAGCAACTCAAGAAAAGAAACGTGTTCTTTCCGCATTTAACGGGGATTGATTTACGCAAGGATTCTATTGTATATGCCCAGGACTTACATCCCGAATATTCTTTTCAATGTATTGACTTATTTGATTTTAAGCCAAAACATGATTTTGATCTAGTTATAGCATCTCAGGTCTTGGAGCATCTTATTGATCCCGAACCATTTCTTGGAAGGCTGGTCAGCCTGAGCAAAAGTTATTTATTACTGACAGTCCCATGGGAACCGTGGTTTCAGCTGATGAACTTGCTTCGCGGACGTGATGTTTTGCGCTTGGGGAATCACCCGGAACATGTAAATCAGTGGACAGTTCGAGGATTTAAAAAATTTGTGTCCCAACATGCAGAACTTTTGCGCGTAACTGCAGTTTTTCCATTTATCATCATACTGGCTGAGGTTCCTACTTGAAGAAGCTGTTTGCCTACCTATTGGTTCTTTGTATTTTTACAATCCTGATTTACCATTTAAGGCAAAATTGGGATACCGTACGAGCTATTCCCTGGGGGGATCATCTTTTTCTCTTATCGTTTCATTGGGTATCTCTGCTGTTCATGTTTTTGGTTTTTATTTGGGGTTGGATGTACGCAGTACATATTCATGGTTATAAAATACGTTGGAAGTCTGCAGCTCGTACATGGCTTGTTCCTAATCTCGGTAAATATATTCCTGGAAAGGTTTTTATGTTGGCGGGCCGAGTTGAGATGTCTCGCAAAATAGGAATTAGACCTGTGGTAAGCTTCAGTGCCATGGTGATGGAAAATGCGTTGATGGTTTTTGCTGCACTTCCTTTTTTTTTCTGGTCTGTTTTATACGGATTAAATATTCCTGGCCGACACAGTGTAGCTATTCTTACTGTCTTCATATTACTTGGTCTTTGGATATGTACCCAACCCAAAAAAATGATTCAATGCCTCAATTTTGTGAATCGTAAGTTTGGTCACGGATTACTTAATGTATATCCGAAGCCTCAGTATATGTTTGCCCTGGTAGGAATCTATTTTCTTGGATGGATTTTTTATGGTTTTTCCGGGATGTTGTTGACTCATGCCTTGGAATTGGCGAAAGGAGTATCTTGGTTTACGCTCGCGGCATCTTTTATATCGTCTTGGGTCATTGGTTATCTCACGCTGATAACGCCAAGCGGTCTAGGCGTAAGGGAGATGGTGCTCGTTGGATTACTCACGCCTGAAATTCCGGCGGCTCAAGCGATTACATTGGCCTTGGTGGCCCGATTATCGTGGACTGTGACAGAATTAGCCGGCGTCGGTGTTGGGTTATTTTTTAAAGATATTGAAGAATATCCATCGGTATAAAAATAACTATATGCCTAAATTCAAGCTTGATATCTGGCTGTTATCGTTATTGGTAGTAGCTCTAATCCTACGCATCTGGGGTATTTGGAACGTCTCCACAACAGACGAATACAACGAGATTCTGGAGGCCCTTCGCGTCTGCTCCGGTCATTTTAACTTTGAACGTTGGATTAAACGGTTTTACCTCTACGTACTTTCAATTGAATACGGTATTTATTATGCAATTGGATGGGTTTTAAATGCGTTTAACAGCCCTATGGATTTCGCTGAAAAGATTGTGAGAAACATGGAACCACTGTTTGTTATGGGCCGAATTACCAGTGCCGTTTCCGGTGCATGTACGGTTGGGGTTTTATATAAAATTGGTAACGATTTTTTTAACCATAGGGTCACTATTATCTCTTCAGTATTGTTAACCCTGTCGGTTTTCCATATTGATCTATCGCAGCAGGCAAAGGTCGATGCGCTGCTTGGCTTCTTGGTCGTTGCTACAATCTACTTTATATTCAAAATTATTGAAGCGGATAATAAAAAAAAGTGGGCCTATGGCTGGTGCGGGTTTCTAATGGCTCTTTCCATTCAGACTAAGATAAATTCAGTCGTTTTGGTTGTTCCTTTTGCTGTTGCTATTTTGTCTGACTACAAATCATTTAGGACTCGACTTAACTTCATCATATTTTATTTTATACCGTTCTTCATTTGTGGCTTCATCCTTGCGAATCCCCCTATTTTGTTGGCGCCGCATAAGTTTATCACAAATATTTTAAGCCTTGGTAATGTATACACAACACCGGTCAATGTAGTCCCAAATGACCTCGTTGGATTTTTGGCCTACCCGCTTTATTATTTTCGAAGCATGGGAGCAGTGATTTCAATACTCACCCTTTTGGCATTTGCCAACGCTTTTTATAAGCTGAATATTAAAAGGCTTATTTTACTTTCTTTCATTGCTTCATTTTACATCTTGATGGGTGCTTCAAAGAATTTGGTCGCAGCCTATTACATGATACCAGTTGTGCCTGCCATTTATCTCTTAATTGGTGATTTTCTGAGTGAATCTACCGCCAAAAGCTCAACGATTCCTCTTCTTCGAAGAAGATCATCGCTTGTGTTAATGCTTATTGTGACAATTGGGCTAATAAATCCAGCGGTTAACGTAGCAAAACACGAGTTTTCCCTGGCAGGCAAAAACACACGATATTTGGCAAAAGATTGGATAGAGGCAAACATTCCTGCAGGAAGCAAGATATTAATGGACTCGGGGAAGTCGATTAACTCGTTTGCACCGCCAATTGCGGAAAATAGAAAAAATTTAACACGAATTATCAGAAATACAAAGCAGAATGTATCGGAAGGAAAAATTGTGCATGGGATGGTGGATCGGAACGCTTTAATTTATTATGAACTTTTGCTAAATACAGTACCCGAAAAAGCCTATGATATTACCTCCACTATGTTTGGATTAGATGTAAAATCTATTGATTATTATGTACAGAACAAGTTTGAGTACTTTATAATTTCGGGGGGCATGAAGAAAAGCAGGACAGGTGAATATATCTTAAAAAGTGCCCCTGAAGTTGCAAGTTTCTATTTGTCGCTGGATTCCGACCCAAGAGTAAAATTAATAAAGACTATTACCCCATCAGCCAGAAATAGAGGAGATACGTTTTATATTTACAAATTGATGTAGTTAAACGCAATTGTAACCTTGGCGTTTCTTGGCGCCATTGGCAGTTTAAATTTTTACCGCAAAGAACGCAAAGAGACGCAAGGGGTTGAAAGACTTAGTTCATTAAAGTTGTGCAAAGGTCTCAACCTTTGAAATCTTAGCGTTCCTTTGCGTTCTTGGCGGTTAACATTATGCGAATAATCATAAAAAATATCATCGCCCACATACTGTATTATACAGGCATAGTTTATCTACTCGAAAGGATTCTCCTGAAAAACTGTTGCGTTGTGCTGGTTTATCACCGCATAACCTCGCCTGAGAAGGAGGATGTGCCTGTTCAGGACGGCATGTATGTCAGGCCTGAGGTGTTTGAAAAACATCTTCGTTATTTGAAACGCCGTTATGAATTCATATCACAGGACAAATTACTTTCCATATTAAATAATAGCGGCTCATTCAATAAAGCCTGCCACATCACCTTTGATGATGGCTGGCATGATAATTACACAAATGCTTTTCCATTACTGAGGAAATATCATGTACCGGCTACGATTTTTCTTGTAACAGACTTTATAGGGACTTCTGAATGGTTTTGGCCGGAAAAGGTGTTATATCTTCTCAGAAATATATCTGTTTTAGACATAAAAAATGATATCTCTAATGAATTAAAGTACATTTTGAAAATCTATGGCCATAAAGAGTTTACAAGAGAAAAAAGGGAGCAATCGATTATACTATTTCTTAAGGGGCAGGGACCTCAAATACAGGAAAAAGTAGTTCATGATTTAGAAGAAATTTCAAATATAGAGATTCCAAAAAACCGGCAGTTGTTAACGTGGGATGAAGTTCGTGATATGTCGAAAAATTATATTTCTTTTGGATCTCATGGCCGGACTCATGTTATTTTAACATCATTAGAAGATATGAATGAAATACGCCATGAGTTAATTGAATCTAAGTCAACAATTGAAGCACAGACTGGGGATACGGTAAAATGTTTTTGCTATCCTA
>CAZRLQ010000222.1:0-4430 GCA_964600725.1 uncultured Desulfobacterales bacterium | reverse complement strand
TCCATGTAAAAAGCCGGTATATCGGTCCTCCTGGAAGCGGAAATTACGATCTTTTTTGAAGAGTTCATTATTTTTTCTTCAAATCCGAAAAGGATATAATTTCCGCTTTGCCCGAATCTTCTGGTTTTTCGTCTTTCTTTTCAAGAATGTCCGGTTTTTCATGAACATCTTTTTTCTGCTCTTCAGGACAAACAACCTTTTCAAGTCGTATCCTTCTATTATTCATTGTAAACTCTGCACCATCGATATAAATATCCCGCAGAGTCCATATAACGACCTGGAGAGGTATCTTTAAAATAAGCAGTTTTACATTGAACCAGTCCGCTTTAACATCCGGCGTAATCTCTTCTATTTTTGCGAAAGCAAGCGGTTTATCTTCGAAATATATTATTATAATATCGTTTTCTGCCGGCATTTATAAAATTCCAATTACGGCTATTGTGGATTACAACTGTTGATTAAAAACCTTGTCAAGATCTTCTTCTTTCACCTGAAACGCAATGTTGTGGGGTGGAAGTATCTCTTTTTTAAAATATTCGGGGAGCCGGTCATCCATTGCGGTGAAGCCGGCTCTTTTATTAAAATCTCTTTCATTTCTGATAACCGATTTTCCCATCTCGATAAAGTCATCGGCTGTAAGACTGAGTCCATGAAAGGAGTTTATTAAATCTATCATAGCCTGAAATGTTTCAGGCTGATCCAGAACAGCGAAAGCTATAAAGAGACACAATCCGGTAGAATCAATAGCAGCGGTTGCAAACTGCAAGTTTCTGGATAGTTCTATCTGACCTTCGGGTTTCAGGGGGTTTACGCTTCCTCCCACGTTAAGAATATTTGCAGTCACAGCATAGCCTGCTGTATGGTCGGCACCCATTGGACTTGTGGCGTAAGTCACCCCCTGTCCTTGAACAGAGCGGGGGTCGTAAGCCGGCATTGCCTGTCCCTTTACAACCGGAACCCTTTCTACGCCAAATACTTTTCCGGTTATAGCGGCACCGTTGCCTAAAATACGTCCCAAAGGCGTACCTTTACCGACCTCATTCAGCAGATTTATTGCCGCTTTGGCATCTCCAAAATCAGCCAGACCTGCTTCCATAGCCACAGCGATTGTAGCTCCCATTTCAATTGTATCGAGTCCGAAATCGTCATCCATCCTGTCCAATGCGGCAATTGCGTCAAGATCGTCTATTCCGCAATTTCCGCCATGGGCCCAGACAGTTTCATATTCAGGCTGTTTGGTTAAAAAGTTGCCGTCTTTATCAAGGTAAGTGCCTGAACATCGAATAACACAGCCTCGATGGCATCCATGGGAGACTATACCGCCTCGTTTTTTCTCTATTTCCGCCTGGGTTTCACCACTGATCTTTGAGAATTTGTCAAAATATCCTTTCCTGAAATTATTGGTCGGATATCCGCCTGCTTCGTTGATCAGTTTGGTCAGCACGTTTGTCCCGAACTGAGGAAGTCCTTCGCCGGTAACAGGATGTTTTTTAAGCCCCTGGACAAATTCCCTGTTGGCTTCCCTGAACTTTTCCGGATCTTTCGGGCTTCTCATCTTAGCGCCGCTATCATCAATTACAATGACTTTTACCCTCTTGCTGCCCATAACAGCGCCAACACCTCCGCGGGCGGCATGACGGGTCGGCCTGAGTTCCATATCCGTAAAGGCTACAGAAGCCGCTGCCATCTTCATCTCACCGGCTTGGCCTATGGAAATGCAGGAAACTTTATCTCCAAACTCTTTTCTGATTTTTTCGATCAGACTGTAATTGCCCAGCTTATCGAGGCTGTTGTCAGGAATTATCTGCACACCTTCTTTATTGACAACGATTTTATACAGTTTGTCTCCATCCGGTTTTCCCTCAACAATAATGGCCCTATAACCCAGCCTGGCAAGCATCTGCGATGCCTGTCCGCCGGCATTAGCCTCTTTTATTGTCTCTGTAAGAGGGCTTTTGCATCCCACAGATATTCTTCCGGATATAGCTGCGGTGGATCCGCTCAATAAACCCGGAGCAAAGACCAGCTTATTATCTTCTCCAAGCGGATGACACATCGGTGGCACCTCATGGGATATAATAGCAGATGTCATCGATCTTCCGCCCAGACCGGCATATTTCTCCAATGGCTCAACATTGACTGCAGGCCCTCCTTTTGCCCCCATGTTAATTCTTAAAATTTTATTCATAAATTCCCTCCTTTCTTTCTTAGGTTGGAAACCAGTTAATAAATTCAACTAAAAAATGGAAATTACTATACTGTTTAATTATTTCAAAACGTTATGAAAACTTGCACTTTTGATTGATTTTATATAAAAATATCCGTCCAGGCAAGTTATGTCAATGTAAATAGTTAATTATAGATTTTTTTAGAAACAAAAATAATTTTCTTGACATTAAATTTTGTTAGGTATATCTAACTTCTAAAATTTATTATAACTGCTGCCAAGGAGGTCGTTAAAATGACTCTGTTAAATATGCGTCAGATGAAGAGAAATCAATCAGGGACTATTTCTTCGATCAATGTAAATGGTGAACTTGGAAAACGTATTCGAGATATGGGTCTTGTTCCTGGAACCAGAATAAAGATACAGGGAAGAGCTCCTTTACGCGATCCAATAGCTTTAAGAGTTATGGGATTTACCCTGACACTGCGAAATAGTGAAGCAGATTACATAAAAGTGGAGGTAAACCAGCAGTAATGGAAACAAGAACGGCTCTGGCGGGAAACCCGAATGCCGGCAAGACCACGCTCTTTAATGAACTTACCGGAGCTCGGCAGCATGTGGGGAATTATCCTGGTGTTACAGTCGAAAAGAAAGAGGGAACTTATATAAGAAACGGCTTCAAGATACATATCGTCGATCTTCCGGGAACCTATTCTTTAACCGCCTATTCTGTGGAAGAAATTGTCGCAAGAGATTATCTGGTCGATGAAAAGCCTGAAGTTGTAATCAATATTGTGGATGCTTCCAATCTGGAACGTAATCTTTATCTTACTGTTCAGTTTCTGGAATTAGGCATCCCTGTATGCCTGGCTTTAAATATGATGGATGTGGCAGAAGAGAGGGGGCTGAAGATAGATTCGAAAAAACTGTCCGCTCTGCTTAAGATTCCGGTTGTTCCCACAGTCGCCAGAAACGGCAAAGGCAAAAAAGAGCTTATGGATGCCACCATAAGAATAGTCAAAGAAAATCGGAAACCTTCTGCAATAGAGATATCTTACGGGGATGATATTGATAGAGCTCTTAAAGAAATAGAAGAGAAGATAACAGAAAATAATTTCTTGACAGACGTCTATCCGGCACGCTGGATAGCCTTGAAATACCTGGAACAGGACAAACAGATTATTTTAAAGGGAAGAGACAAAAATTTTGATTTTTCCAAAGAAATTGAAAAGATGGTTAAAAAAGTATCCGGCCATCTTCAGGCTACATTAGATACATATCCGGAAGCCATTATAGCGGATTATCGGTACGGGTATATTAAATCCATTATAAAACAGGGGATTGTTAAACAGAAATATAATCGTGACAGGCTGTATACGTCGGATAAGATTGACAAAGTCCTGACCAACCGGTTTCTCGGGCCTGTGTTTATGCTCCTTGTTCTGTTCGGTCTTTACAAATTTACATTCTCCTGCGGAGAGATACCCATGGGCTGGTTTGAGAACTTTTTTGAATGGTTCGGCAAAACGGCTTCGGTTATTCTGCAGGGCGGTTACCTTAAATCCCTTATTGTTTCAGGGATAATCGATGGACTCGGAGGTGTCTTAGGTTTTGTACCTTTGATCATGTTCATGTTTTTCGGCATTGCCATATTAGAGGATTCCGGTTATCTGGCACGGGTGGCCTTTATGTTAGACAGAGTTTTCAGGATATTCGGCCTGCACGGAAGCTCTGTAATGGGATATATCGTATCGGGAGGAATAGCCGGCGGGTGTGCGGTGCCCGGTGTTATGGCAACAAGAACACTCAGATCCCGTCGTGAAAGACTGGCAACCATTCTTACTGTACCATTTATGAGTTGCGGTGCCAAGCTTCCTGTAATGGCGCTTCTTATAGGAACCTTCTTTTCAGAAAACAGAGCTCTGTTCATGTTTATGATAACCATAGGATCATGGGCCGCTGCTCTGCTTGTCGCCAAGTTATTACGGGTCACCCTCATAAGGGGGAAGTCAACACCATTTGTTATGGAGCTTCCCCCCTACCGTTTTCCTACGTTTAAAGGACTTTTGATCCATACATGGGAAAGAACCTGGCAATATATCAAAAAAGCCGGAACAGTAATTTTGGGCATCTCTATTATCTTGTGGGCGATGATGACCTTTCCCGGTCTGTCTGATTCAGAATTAGAAAAATTTGAAAAAAAACGTGAAGAGATCGTCGCTAATTTTCAGCCTTCCATAAGAGAGACGGCCACAGATGCCGG
>CAZRLQ010000221.1:0-4432 GCA_964600725.1 uncultured Desulfobacterales bacterium | reverse complement strand
ACCAATGGTATTTCTTAACCACATCTTCTTGCCGTTTGGGAGATTAATCAAAACCCATCGAGCATTTTTCACACCGTTACCATTAAGCTCGAACTCAATTCCATAATATACGCCGTGGGAGAAAGCAGATTTCCATATCTCAATATCCATCTCTATCTCATCCTGGGCCATGATGTTGCTATTCAGAGTTAACGCCAATAGAAAAGCCAAACCAAAAATTACTGCCAATTTCCTCATTTTAATTTCCTCCTTTCATTCTTACGAAGATTTTTCTACTGATACCCGCCCACAATAGCAGACAACAGCTAATCGCTAATACCTGATTGCATAAGTTCAATTTATCTTCGTTTTTTAACCTCTCTTTACATTTTCAGTTTTGGTTTTAAACTGTCTGCCTCCATTCGAGTCATCTTTGATATTGCAATACTCTTGACGGTGGAGGGGCAAATTCAGATAATTCAGTGTTTCACTCGCTATCTTTCCGAAAACAGGGGCAGCAACAGTACCACCATAATGCATATTTTTCGGTTCATCAATTAAAACAAAAATTACTATCTCAGGATTTTCAGCAGGGGCAAATCCGATAAAAGAGGCCAGATACTTTCCTTTTGCATATTTCCCTTTATTATCTGTTTTCTGGGCAGTACCTGTTTTCCCGCATACGGTATAACCATCAACTGCTGCATTGATTCCGGTGCCGCCTTCGGTTATCACTGTTTTCATTATCCTTTTAACGGTATTGGCGGTTCTTGTTGAGACAACTCTTCTTACCTTACACGGTCTAAAACGTTTAATCATATTTCCATCATTATCCATTATGCCCCTGACAATATAAGGCCTCATCAAAATTCCTTGATTTGCAATAGCGGAAGCTGCCGTTGTAAGCTGAATAGCGGATACGGAAATTCCCTGGCCAAACGATATCGCGCTGGAATCTATTTTCGTCCACCTCCGGTAAGAAGAAAGGCTTCCCGCAGTTTCTCCGGGACAGTCGAATCCGCTTTTGGTTCCAAAGCCAAAACGCTTAAGCGTTTCATAAAGAGTTTTTTTGCCCATTATCTCGGTGATCTTGGTTGCACCAATATTACTCGAATATTTTACTATTTGCTGCAAAGAAAGCCAGCCATAAGGATGGGCATCGTGGACAATGTTCCTGCCAATTTTGTATGAGCCGTTTTCACAATAAAAGATTGTACTTGGAGCGATTTTTCCGGTTTCCAAAGCTGCTGCTGCAAGAAAAATTTTCATTGTTGAGCCGGGTTCAAACGAATCACTTATCGCCCTGTTTCTCCATGTTTTCTGGTCAAATTTTTGAAAAGAATTCGGATTGAAAAAAGGATAATTTGCCAAAGAGAGTACTGCCCCTGTCTTAGGATCCATTACAATTGCAATTCCAGATTTGGCTGAAAACTCTTTTCCTGCATCTTCCAGTGCTTTTTCAGTTATATATTGAATTGTTCGATCAATTGTCAGGATGACATTTTTACCGCTGAAATCTTCACCTCTTTTTTCTTCCGAATCAAACCTGCGCCCCAAAGCATCCTTTAAGACCGTAATATTTTTAGCCCTTCCCTTAAGATATGAATTGTAGGAAAATTCAATTCCTTCCAGTCCATTGCCGTCAATTCCTGAAAATCCAAGTACTTGTGCGGCAAGAGTTCGGTTTGGATAAAAACGACACCTCTCAGGCACGAAGATAACACCATCTAAGCCAAAATTTCTGACCGCCTTCGTCTCTTTGGGTGTAATATGTCTTTTAATCCAAACAAAAGGTTTCTTTGATCTAAGTTTGCGTTCAAGATTTTTCTTTTTCAGTTTCAATGTTTTTGCAAGCCATTTTGATGCAGCCGCTTTATTCTTTATTTTTTGAGGAGAGACCGCAATAGATGTCACATTAATGCTGCAAGCCATCTCCATATGATTGGCATCGTAGATTATTCCTCGATTTCCATAAAATGTCAGCTGTTTTTCATATTGCTCCGCTGCCTTTTGGGACAGCCATGAACATTGGAAAACCTGCAGATATACCGCTTTGGCTCCGATAGCTGCAAAAAAAATGCTGAAAACAATCGCGACCAGAATTGAACGTCCTGTTATCCGTTTTTTTTCAGCCGGTTTCATGGAACAATTAATATTTGTTTAGGAGCAGGCATTATCAAGCCAAATCGATCTTTAACTATTTTTGCAATACGTTTTGGTGATTTCAGCCAGGCAATTTCAACTTTCAACTTGTTTTCTAAAGTCGTAAGATATTGACACTTGTCTTTTTCTTTTGATATTTCATATCCAAGTCTGATACATTGAACCCTGCTCCAGGTATAAAAGAAAAGTTCAGTAAAAAATATCGACAGAATTATAATCCAGATTCCCATTATTTTTGTTGTGTAAGCAGTTTTTTTTGCCATTACTGTATATTCTTACTGTTTTCTGCGATAGGTGAGAAAAACTTTCGATCTGTGCGGCTAACTATTAGCTGTTAGCTGTCAACTTTTGGATAAAATGGTTCAACATCTTCATTTTCATTGCTTATCAGAAGGAAAGTCTTTTCTGATTTTAGGAAACCTGTAGTGTAAGACGATGGGCTTTCTCCTATACCTTGAGTTTTCTAAAATTTCTCATCATTATCTCTTTTCGATGCTAACAGCTAACCGCACAGCCTGAAAATTTTTGATACTCGTAGGGGCAGCTCCCGGTGGTTGCCCCTACTATTTTGTGTTAGTATGTTTTAAAAAATCCCTATTTTTTCAACAGCCCTCAGCCGTGCACTTCTTGCCATGGGATTTGCAGCAACCTCTTTTTCTGTCGGTCTAACCGCTTTTTTCGTCAAAGAACGAACGATCCTTTTAGTATTGCAAATACATTGAGGAAAGTCAGGTGGGCAGATACACTCTTTTTCCAGTTCCTTAATCCGTTGTTTGACAATTCTATCTTCCAGCGAATGAAATGACAAAACACAAAGACGTCCTTTCGGTTTTAGAAAGTCTGCAAAGTTTTGCATAAAATTACTTAAGCATTCGATTTCTCTGTTTACAGCAATTCTAAGCGCCATAAATATCCTGGTTGCCGGATGAATTCTCTGCCCGTACCATGCCTTGCGTGGAACGGCATTGCAAATTATTTGCACCAAATCTTTGCTGGTTTTGATTCTTTGATATTTTCTCGTTTCAACTATTTTTTTAGCTATCTGTTTTGACCAGCGCTCCTGACTGTAATTTCTGAAAATCTTAACCAGGTTCTTTTCCGACATCTCGTTAATTATATATTCAGCCGTTATGTCGGATTCTATATTCATTCGCATATCGAGAGGTTCATCCCCTCTGAAGCTAAAACCTCTTCCACTTGACTCAAGGTGGTGAAGTGAAATTCCAAGATCAAGTAAAATACCGTCCACGGCAGCAATATTTTCTTGCAAAAGAATCGCTGGAAAATTAACGAAATTTTCGTGGAAAAGTTTAATATTTTGCCCGTAAGATTTGAGATCTTTTTCTGCATTTTTTATTGCATCTTTATCTTGATCTATTCCTATCAGAAGTCCGCCAGGACTGATCTTTCTCAAAACAGCCTTTGCATGCCCCAAGCCACCGAGAGTGCAATCAACATATATTTTTCCAGGCCGACAGTTAAGAAAATAAACGACTTCACTTTGCATTACAGGAATATGTTTGTACGGCATGGAATCTAAAGCCCTAATTCGGCAATTTCGTTTCTTACTTCTTCATTTTTCAAATCTTCTTCCAGATCCATATTTTCTTTGGTCCAGTTATCTTTCGACCAGATCTCAAAATGATCGAGCACCCCGACAAGTACGGCCTCCCTGTTAAGCTCTGCATACTGCCTTAGAGTCGGAGGAATAAGTATCCGTCCCTGTTTGTCAAGAATACATTCAAAAGCCCCTCCTATAAAAACTCTCCGGAATCTCCGCAGACTTGGACTTTTCTCGGCCAAAGACAAAATTCTTTTTTCGATCTTGCTCCATTCTTCAAATGGATAGGCAACAAGACAATGGTCCATCATGGAAATCATAATCCCACGACCGCTGTCTTCCTTTATAATATCACGAAATCTGGCCGGAACTATTAGTCGTCCTTTTGAATCAAGCTTATGAAAGGAACTTCCACGAAACATGAAATTCAGACCTCGTGATTTTTAATGATTTTTTTTGGAACTTAAATCTTTAAAGATGTGGCAAAAAACAATGCAACTGGTGTTTGAAGTTTATAAAGCGGCAAATAATTTTCCTGAAACTTGAACAATCTGGCTTGGCTTTACAAATTCGTTTCTCTGTTATTTCGATACCATTTAACTCGATGATCGGGTTTTTTTATAAGTAGCTGAATTTGTCAGAATACAAAAAAGCTCTTTCAAACACATCAGACCAATAAAATCAGCAGGTTATATAAAGATGATTGAATAGCTCAAAAAACTTGAACAT
>CAZRLQ010000220.1:0-4459 GCA_964600725.1 uncultured Desulfobacterales bacterium | reverse complement strand
CTATTCCCGCTACAAAGTTAAAAAATATAAACAATACAACATATTAATATTCACCTTGGTTTCATATTGAAATGTGAAATGCGGCTAAAATGCATCCTATTTCTAATACACGGCTGTTTTGCCGTATAGTATTTTTTTTGTAAATTGTCTAACACGATGATATTACATTAAATACAATACGAACAAGGTGTATATTGAGATTGAAAATGCGCATAAAAGCATAAAAAAGTGCTGCATCAAAATTACTATATGTTAATTAAAGGCAACATGGGAGGAGTTCCGGGGGACACCTTGCTTATCTTTTTTTTCTTGGTCCTGGCTTCTGCGGTCTAAGCCCGCGATTTAAAAGATGTTCCATGCTCCTCTATTTATAAAAAGTGGTGCTTTAATGCTCTCATTCTTAAAAGGAGGATTAAGGGGAAATTTAGAGGACTTTGCGAATGTCATATCTTCTACTAGTTTGTAAGCAATGTAGTATTTGTAAATATTTGCCACGTACCTTACCGTTTCCTGTCCCGCAAGCTTTAATGCAGCGTACTCCACGTTCTGAAACCACTTTTTTGGATCAAGCCCCATTTGTCTGGCTCGCTGCTGCATACGTCTCACTTTAGCCGGCCCCGCGTTGTAAGCTGCCCATGTAAAGGCCAGTCTGTCTTCATCGCTGAATGCAGGATATGAAAAATACCTGTCCCGCAAGAATGCCAGATATTTTACGCCTGCATGAATGTTATTTTCCACATCATCGATGCCGGGGATATCTACATTAGGATCTGTAGCGGTGCTCGGCAGAATCTGCATGAGGCCCACAGCTCCCTTTGGACTTTGCTTGTGATGATTTAAACCTGATTCCTGAAATGCCTGGGCAGCAATAGCCAAGTAGTCAAAACTGTATATTTTACCATATTTCTTGAAAAGTGTAACAAATCTGCTATATTTCTTTCGCTCTATATCTTCCAGAGGATTCCTGATCCAGCGTGTATTGAGGTAATAACGGTTGAACACCATATTTCCCAATAAGGTACCTTTTTTTACATTTTGCGTAAATTCCTCCAGGCTCTTTAGAAGCAGCGGATTATCCTTTCGAACTGCCCACCCTACCCTGCCTCCTGCATGAATCTTCAAGTCTTCCCTGACTACAATGTTTGGAAGAACATTAGCCCAAAGTCTGGCCTTTAAATCATCGGCAACAGTCAATTCAACGACTCCGGCGTTAACCATTTCGAAAATATCTTCGGTGAGGAGATTGCTGTCCGCTTCCCTGATTTTTACCAATGCCTTGCCGGCAAGACGCAAACGGCGGTTAAGTGCTTTAAGATGATATACATAGCTGCTTCCACGGAGAACATAAAGAGTTCGGCCGGACAGATCTTCAATCGAATTCAATCCCTTCACGCTCCTTCCGGCAACCACAATTTCGTCAACTTTTAGTCTGGAATCGGAGGCAAAGGCCACAAGCTTCTCACGTTCCGGTGTAATGGTCAGAAAAGCGGCTGCTATGTCTCCTTTTCCTTCGAGCAGTGATGGAATGAGACGGTCAAAAGGAACCGGAACAAATACCAGGCTTGTTTTAAGCTGGTTTCTTGAAACTCCTTTATTCAATAATTTTTCATAGTGTTGAAAAAACTCGGCCTGAAGACCTTTTGGCTGCCCATTTACCAGAAAAAAATCTGACTTGCTGGAAGTCACAAGGGCTCTTATCCATTTTCGTTTTCTCATTTCCGGCAGGTCACCTGTGGCCTTTTTTAGTGCAAAAACAGGAAATAATTCCGGTTGGCTTTCAGAGACTGTCTGCGTGGAAGGACGATTTATCTGCGTGGAAGGACGATTTATATGAGCAGGGAAAAAGAAAACAGAAAGCATAAAAAATGAAAGAAGTGTCCCTAACTGTCGTTTCATAAGGAGAAGCCTTCGCTGGAAGCAATAATTTCAGCCTAAGAAGCTGTTTTAAAAGCTTTTGGCTCTTTGTCACGAAAGGTTTTGTAATTTGGAGCTATGAACCGAATTCAATTGAGACAGCAGGTTGCCAGAGATAGTAAAATCCGGCTTCCGGCAAAAAAAGTTCTTTCAACTGCTCTAAATCGATTAGCGATATGTTCTTGGCACCCGATTTCATGGCGGCGGTATTATACAGATTATCATCGGGGTATTTTGTCCGTCGATATACGACAACTTTGGCGTTTTCAGGCAGTCCTGCCAATTTTTTTGCTTCGGAAAGGGCATCGTCCAGATATCCGATCTTGTCAACCAGTCCCAGCGATAATGCCTCATCTGCAAGGTAAATACGGGCTGAAGAGATATCTCCCAGAGTTTTTATATCCAATCTGCGATGTTCAGCCACAAGATTGATAAACCGATGGCCGAGCTCTTCTGTAAGCATCTGAAACATTTTCTCTTCTCCTATAGTGGTTTCCCGGAAAGGGGAACCCATATCTTTGTTTTTACCCGACTTGCTGACCTCCACCCCTAATCCGATTTTTCCCATAAGCTTGTTGACTTTTGGCTGTAAAAAGAGTACGCCGACAGATCCTGTTACGGTTGTGGGATGAGCAAAAATGGAATCGGCCGGCAGAGAAATATAATAACCGCCTGAAGCCGCTACACCCATAAGTGAAGCAACGATCGGAATATCGGTACGCTGTTTAAAGCTCAGTATCTCATAGTAGAGAATATCGCTGGCAGTTACACTCCCACCTGGTGAATTGATTTTAAACAGAACAGAACGGATATTTTTGTCTTTTTCCGCCAGCTTGAGTTGAGAAACAATTTCCTGCACCATGCTGGGCTGGATTCCTCCGATCATTTTTTCCCTTGAGGAATCCGAAATCTTTCCATTTACGGGTATGACAAGGACCTTCTCCTTTCCCTTACCCTGAAGAGTGAACTCCTTTAAAGGCTCCGCAGCATCAGGAAAGAGGTTGAACTTAGGTGCTGCACAGCCGATGATAGCGGCCGTTGCGGCAATTAAGATTACAAAAATAAAATTTCGTATCATAATAAACCTCCGGAACCTTGCGAAGAATTTCTCATTATCAGTTAGCCGGCGGCATTATTTGAATAGCTGTAACTAATTATTATAATTGGAAATTCTTTTTTCAGCTAATTTTACATATTTGGAATCGATATCATATCCCACATAATTTCGTTTATCTTTTATGGCTGAAAGACAAGTTGACCCGCTTCCAACAAAAGGGTCTAAAACAATATCGTTTTTGAAAGTATATAACTGAATCAGTCTATGAGGCAATTCTTCAGGGAAAGGGGCAGGGTGCCCAATTTGTCTTGCTGAAACGGCTGGAAATGTCCATATACTCTTTGTCCATTCAAGAAATTCTTCCTTTTTAATTGTATTGACTCTGTTTTCTTTCTTTCTTGAAAATGTTTCTTTAGAAAAAACTAAAATGTATTCGTGAATATCCCTTAGTACAGGATTTGAAGCTGAAAGCCAACTTCCCCATGCCGTTGAAGGACTTGCACTTGAAGCTTTGTTCCATATTATTTCACCACGCATAAAATAACCAATTTCCAGCATACCTTCAATAATGTAGCTGTGGAGCGGTATATACGGTTTTCTGCCAAGATTGGCAACATTGACACATGCGCGCCCGCCGGAAACCAAAACACGATACGTTTCTCGCCAAACAGTATTTAATAAATTTAAATATTCCTTCAAACTCAAATCATTATCATATTCCTTAGAAACATTGTATGGAGGAGAAGTAACCATTAAATGAACACTATTGTCAGGAAGCTCATCCATTTTCTCGCTGGATTTACAGAAGATTTTGTTGATATCTTTTTCAGGAATTTTGTTCTCGATATATTTTACTTTTTTCCCATTACGTAAGCCATCATACATTCTGCTATCGTAAAATCTGGTGGAGTCATGATTGATACGTCCTGGAGTACCGAACGAACTTGTCTTGGTACCGGTCCGCCTTTGCTTATATGCTCTCATTAGCCATTTTATTTCCTTATAAGTGATAAGAATTTTTCCGCTTTTGATTCGAAATCCAGTTCCTTGTTTGCAATTTCGATAATTTCCCCCAATTCCTTTCTTGACTTCATGCTGGAAAAGAATTCACACTTTTCAGACAACAAACTGTTGAGGCTTTGCCTTAATTCATCATATGAATCCATCCTGATAAAGCCATTAGCCGGTGTTTGTTTTAAATTATCACCATTATTATCTAATGGATTTGGATTCACGGACCAGAATCCCTGTATTATTCCGGCATGATAAAGATGATCAACTTTTGAGATGTAGCCTTGAGTGACCGGGGTATTACCGAGTATTATAATTGGAATTCTCGAAGCACTGTAGCTTTAAACACGAATATTGATGCTTTTGCCGATCGCCTTTAACATTGAGTCTGAACGAAGCAGCCCTTCAATTTGTTGTTTCTCAATTCCCAATTCCAGACAATCGACATTTTGACTTCAAAAATTGCTGCTATGTCTT
>CAZRLQ010000219.1:0-4462 GCA_964600725.1 uncultured Desulfobacterales bacterium | reverse complement strand
CTATTGAAAGGAAAAAAATGCTCTTTCCTGAATACCGACCAAGACGTATGCGTCAAAACAATGCTTTCCGCCGTATGATATGTGAGACAAGACTTTCAGTAGATGACCTGATTCTTCCGCTTTTTGTCATTGACGGTAAAAATATAAAAAATCCGATTCCATCTATGCCTGGGCATTGTCAGTTATCCATAGACAATCTTTTAAAAATATCATTAAATGCCCATAAACTCAGCATACCGGCTATTATGCTTTTTGGAATACCGGAAAAAAAAGATCCCCTTGCTACCAGCGCCTATGCAAAGAACGGAATCGTCCAAAAAGCAGTAAAGGAGATTAAAAACAAAATACCGGATCTTGCGGTTATTACGGATGTCTGCTTATGCCAGTATACGGATCATGGTCACTGCGGCGTCACAGACGGAAAGATAATAGACAACGATGCAACTCTCGATCTTCTCGCGAGAACTGCATTATCCCATGCAAAAGCCGGTGCGGATATGGTAGCACCTTCTGATATGATGGATGGCCGTGTTGCAGAAATTCGCAATATCCTTGATGAAAATGATTTAAGCCATGTTCCGGTCATGTCCTATTCCGTCAAATACTGCTCAGCCTATTATGGACCATTCCGACAGGCCGCTGACTCAGCACCTAAATTCGGAGACCGCCGAACATACCAGATGGATCCCGCAAATGCTCTTGAAGCAATCAGGGAAGTATCCATGGATGTGGAAGAGGGGGCGGATATAATTATGGTAAAACCCGCCCTTTCCTATCTTGACATCATCTGCCGAATACGGGAAGAGACCGACCTTCCTGTTGCCGCATATAATGTCAGCGGCGAATATGCAATGATAAAGGCCGCCGACAAGATGGGCTGGATAGATGGAGAAAAGGTAATGATGGAAACCCTGACATCGATCAGGCGGGCAGGAGCAGATATGATTCTGACCTATTTTGCCCTTGAAGCTGCAAAAAGACTGAGAAATCAGAATTAACCCCTGTATGAGGTGGAACTTATGACAAACAGCAAGACAGACCAGAGTCATCATATTTCAGACAACATCTCTGATCACAAGGCTGAAACCGCCAATCTTCGCCTGATTGCGTGGGAAATTACCCGCAATTGCAATCTGTCTTGTGTTCACTGCCGTGCATCCGCAACAATGGGACCTTACGTCAATGAACTGGACACAAAAAGCTGTTTTCAACTTCTCGACGAAATCGCCGGGGTCGGCAGTCCCATAATAATACTTACAGGCGGAGAACCGCTCTTAAGACCCGATATTTTTGAGATCACCCGCTATGGAACCGGCAAGGGTTTAAAGATGGTCATGGCTCCAAACGGTACCCTGATTACAAAAAGAGCTGCCGAACAGATGGCTGATGCGGGTATCAAACGGATAAGTATAAGTTTAGATGGTGCGACAAAAGAGATTCATGACAAGTTCAGAGGGGTGGACGGCGCCTTTGAAGGGGCGCTTCGCGGTATCAATCTGGCAAAAGAAGCCAAAATAGAATTTCAAATCAATACTGCAATTACGAAATCAAATCTGGATCAGATTCCGCTTATACAGGAACTTGCCGTAAAATTAGGCGCAGCTGCCCACCATATTTTCCTTCTGGTTCCAACGGGCCGCGGCAAATTTATTGTAAACCAGGAGATATCGGCTGAAGAGTATGAACGTACACTGAACTGGTTTTATGACCAGAGAAAAAAGACGCCTTTGCAGTTAAAAGCAACTTGCGCGCCGCATTATTATCGCATACTGAGACAAAGAGCAAAAAAAGAAAAAATATCCGTATCCTTTAAGACATTCGGACTGGATGCGGTTACACGCGGATGCCTCGGAGGTACTGGATTCTGTTTTATATCACATACGGGTATAGTTCAGCCGTGTGGATTTCTCCATTTAAATTGCGGTGATATTACAAAAACTTCTTTTGACGATATCTGGTACGGATCAGATATTTTCTTATCTCTTCGCAATTTTGACAACTTGAAGGGAAAATGCGGGAGATGCGAATTTAAAAGGGTTTGCGGCGGCTGCAGGGCAAGAGCTTATGAAGCAACAGGTGATTTTCTGTCAGAAGAACCGCTTTGCAGCTATACGCCGGTTTTAACAAAAGCCGGCAACTAACGGAGGTACTGCCATGAACAATGAACTGCGTTACAACATTGCCGATGCAAGATTATCTTATAACGGCTATTACAAGCCTGTGCTTATAGACAAGGAAAAAATTTTAACCATGAACCTTAGGCATAAGGAAGTAATGGAGTTTTATGATATCGAGCTTGTCGACGGCAAAGTATTTATGCTTGCTGAAAAGATTAACAAAAAGTCGAACCTTGGGGTATTCAGAAACAAGCAGCTGCGTGAGGCTGTAATCCTGGCTGCCGCTCTTCCTGCGGCAGCGGTTGTTTTTGACGGATTCGGATCTATTGCAAATATCCCCAAGGATCTTCAGACCAAAGATCTGATCAACCGCCTTAAGCGTAATAATGACCGCACATCAGCTCAGGTGATGAGCGAAGTGCTCCAGATCACAACCGATTCCTTCAGTGTCGGTGAAGAAATCATCATAGAAAGCATTATAACGGAAGGAGTGAGAGTCAAGCCTGGAGTGGAATCAGGCGGCAACCCTACGATCCCTGTCGGAGCTCTCTTCGGCAAGGAAGAACACTGCAACAGATACGGCCACGGCCTTAGTGATGAAATCAGCAGACTCTCCATGGGATCGGACGTAATCGAAGGTACCGGAAAATCAGTTAAAGGGCTTCATAGTTCATTAACTACACTATTTATCACCGAGTCCGGTTTTAAAAGGCATCTGCCGGATATTTATGTAGAACGCTGGATGGCAAGCGGCATATTCCCGGAATTCAACCCAAGGAATACCGATATTAAAGAAGAGGCGGAAATTATCGCCAAAGCATGCGGGGTGAATAATCTTTCTGAAATGACCGCTTTTTTTCTTGACCGCCCAAGGCACCATCTGCCAATGGATCAGCTTAACGCCCTCGGAATAGCCACTCCTTTTGACAAGGATGGCGACCTCTTTCCAGCATTAATTATGGGGCTTGATGGACTTCGCTTTCCAGACGGCCGGCAGCTTAACAGTATGATCGGTGAAATCGGCGGAAGCGCGGAGTGGACAGTCGGAGCACTTCCTCTGGTATGGCGCGGAGGCAGCAGCCTGGGAATGTTTACCAGCCAGAGCTCACTTACCCGCAAAGATCTCTCTCCTGAAGAACTATGGAACAGCCGTTTCAGTTTTAATGAAGATGAACTTATCGTTCTGCATGATGCACGTTTTGAACAGAAACCGTTTTTTACGGTACATGACATCATGGAAAGACCCTTTGCCGGAGGGGTGAGCGCCTTTTGCGCTATTTCCGACAACTACTTTCTGCCTATGCTCAAAGGTGTAAAGATCGACACTGAACAAAACCTTGTAACCACCAATACACTGATGATCAATTCCCTTGGAAGCGTTGAACACTGGCAGCTTACTTTTAAGTGTGTAAAAGGATGTGAAACAACTGCTAAGAAGATGAAAACGCCGAAATCAGGATTGCGCAACATTCAAAAGCAGGATATTGATGAACATATCAAAGCCATGGCAGATGACGAAATCGACCGTTTCAGGCTGAAACAGTTTTTCATATGTGAATACTACCCCGCTATAATTAATACGGGCAATAAGATGGTTGTACTCGAAAAGACGGTAGAAGCCCTTATAGCCAGAGGGGCACTGAGTGAACATGACCGTGACATAGTAAAAGCCGTTGCAAAGGCTGTTCCGGAATGGTTTGCCGCAGCTGATTAGCAGAAATTTTTACCCTAAATTCGGCATCCTTCATTAATGCTCAAAAGCTGTAGGGGTTAAAGATTTTGGTTTATAGCGGATTAGCGTGATGCGTATATGAAAAAGGCTTAACGTCATTTTTGGCTTGACCCTGGCACGCAGTGAAGCTTTAGCGCTATCCTGGTTTCTCGAAGCGTCCGGATTATAGTCTTTTGCAGGAATGACATCCGCTTTTACGTTCGATGCTGATTTGTTCGATCACCTTAGCTCAATCTCATTCCCTGATCTGGGAGAGGTTTTTACGTTAATCCGCGAAGAACCATTTTATTTTAGTCTTCAAACCTGATTCTCATTAAAAGCCATAATTAGAATTGCTGGCAGTTTGATTGTGCGGTTTACGATGTCCGGTCAAGTACTTTGTTCTGGTGCACGGAACGCGACGGGACAAGGTACTTGACGAAGTCAGCACCGCGATTTTCGGCGACGCGCGGCATCGCCGAGAATACTGAGTTAAAATATTAAAATTGAGTCTTTTGCAGAAACAAAAAAACTTTTGAGTTGATTTTGATCAATAGAGGAATGGTCATAGTAAAGAAACTGTCTCCATGATATATTGCAACTAATTGATTTTACAGAATAATTAGTTGAAACA
>CAZRLQ010000218.1:0-4469 GCA_964600725.1 uncultured Desulfobacterales bacterium | reverse complement strand
CCGATACAGGCAGATGTGAAATATTTTATTCCAATTAAGCCTGTTAATTATCGAACATCGTTAGAAATTGATGTCAAAAATTCGTAATTCCTGATTAGACAGATTCAGGACGAATGCAGGATTCGCCCCAGCGTAAGCTATTAAATGTTTTTCAACTTTAAAAAAAAAAGCAGGTGGGTTGATGATATTACCATACCACTTCAGTTAGGTCTTACAATGGCCGGCTGTATTATTTTCTGTTTTTTTATAGGCAGGTTTCTGGATAAATGGTTAGGTACAAAAGGTATATTTTTAACGATTTTTATAATATTAGGTATTATTGGCGGCGGAAATACAGTTTATCGACAGATTCTTGAAATAACCAATCAAAAGAAAAATAACAAAGATAATGAAACCGATAATGGAGCCGGTTAGGAAAGCAGAAAAAAAGTACTGCTTTTGGGCAATGAATCTGGCAGTTATAGCTGGATTTATTCTGATAATAGCTGGTCAAAAGTCGTATGGCAAGGGTTTGATCCTTGGTACTTTTTTTAGTGTTATCAATTTTGTTTTAATTGGTGAAACGATTTCACTTAGAATCGGTAATAATAAAAGGAAAACTTTTATCCTATCCTTTTGTTCAATACTGTTTAGATATTTTTTGCTGTCTATTCCTATTTTTTCAGCAATAAAGTTTTCGCAGTTTAATCTTTTTTCCGTAATTTTCGGTATCTTTTTTGTTCAGCTTTTCATACTTGCTGACCATCTATTTATTTTTATTTCATCTCGAAGAAAGCATGCTTAGGAAAATCTGTTATGGAAGATTTGGGAAAAGTACATCAGTTAATTATTAATTGCTTTGGACATGACATCACTTTAAATCTTGAAACCATTTTAATGACCTGGATCGTGATTGCGCTCTTGATTCTTTTCGGTTTCTTAGCTGCCAGAAAAAGAAATATTCTGCCCGGGCTGATTCAGATTGTCGGCGAAATTTTTGTAACCCAACTTTACGGTTTAACGGAAGACGCCCTTGACAAAAAGCTGACAAAGGTTTATGCACCTTTAATTTGTGCTCTTTTTATGTTTCTTCTGCTTTCCAACTGGATGGGAATAATTCCCCACCTGGAAGAACCTACAAAAGATCTTAACACACCGCTTGCATTCGGTTTAATGGGCTTTTTTATTGCTCATTATGCAGGGATAAAAAGAAAAGGATTTAAATCATACATATCAGAATATTTTGAACCAATCTTTTTCATGATGCCTCTTAACTTGATTGGTGAAATTGCCAAAGTGGTTTCCATCTCTTTTCGTCTCTTCGGAAACATAATGGGCGGCTCGATAATTATTCTTGTGGTATCTTATCTTACTTACAGTTTAATTTTACCACCTCTTCTCAATGCATTTTTCGGACTTTTTGTGGGAACAATCCAGGCCTTTGTATTTACAATGCTTACAGTGGTTTATATTTCAGTACAGGTTAAATAAATTATGAGTTACGATGTTAATACTTGGATAAGTACGGCAGCTTTTGCCGGAGGGGCGTTTGCAATGGGTTTTGGAGCAATAGGTGCGGCGATTGGTGAAGGTTATACGGCTGCATCTGCCAATCTGGCCATATCGCGCAACCCCAAAATCTCCGGCGAAATTTTCAAAAGCATGCTGGTAGGCCAGGCTGTTGCCGAGTCTGCTTCAATTTTTGCCCTGGTTATAGCGATGCTTCTCTTATTTACTAAATTTAATACAGCATCATATATAACGGTTTCTGTACTGTTAGCATCAGGCTTATGTATGGGGCTTGGAGCGATAGGTTCAGGTATCGGTTCAGGATTTCCGGCAGGAATAACTTGTAAATGTATCGCTATACAGCCGGCTGTAAGTGATCGCATTACTACAAATATGTTGATGGGTTCAGCTATCTGTCAGACACCCTCTATATTTGCGTTGGTAACATCTTTAATTTTGTTATTTTCAAATTTTTCTGCACACCCATTATTTCCTACCTGGGCATCTGTTTTGGGCGCGGGTTTAGCATCAGGACTTGGAGCGATAGGTTCAGGCATCGGTGAAGGAATGGTCGCAGAGTCCGGTTGTGAAGGAATTGCCAGGCAGCCGGAAGCAGCTGCAGCTGTAACAAATACAATGCTTTTAGGAATGGCTGTTACCGAAACTACAGCTATATATGGTCTTTTAGTTGCTTTTATATTGATGTTTAAAGATTTTCCTTCATCTGATTCGATTATATCTTCATTTTCTCTTCTCGGAGCCGGTTTATGTATGGGGATTGGCGCTATCGGCCCTGGAATTGGAGAGGGTTTTACTGGTCGCAGCGCTGTATCCTGGATAGCAAGAAACGTAAATGCCTCTGCTGATTTAACAAGGGTGATGTTAGTCGGTCAGGCTGTGGCCGAATCAACGGGAATTTATTCTCTGGTTATAGCTTTAATCCTGATTTTTGTTGTATGATTAGACATCCTTCAAACTTGGTTTACACTTCTTGCCTGCCTGCTGCAGACAGAGATGTTGCTTTTCGTATGTATTCCCACACAAAGAGCATAAGAACGAGAAAAATATAGACAGAGCCGGTGTTTTACTTTTTTGTGCAACAATTAAAACCTGCGCAGAAATTGAACAAAAGGCAAAATTTAAGCCGGCTCTTAAGAATTTAGGAACGAAGACGAAATAACTTCCATAAGCAGGCGCATAGATTTGGCTTAGGTTTGTTCGATCTTCAATCACAAAAGTTAAAAGAAAAGAAAAGAATAGCTAACTATTTCAATATTTTTGTGATTGAAAATCGGGCGAAGATGGCCTGAAGCTATGATGCTTAATTGGGAAAGTTATTTCATTCCCGTTCCTTAGTTAGAGTCCATACAGAAGCAGGCTAATTTGTTTGCGATCAAGACGCGCTAAAGTTTTAACCGCAGGAATACAACCGTTTATTTTGAGGATTAAAATTTTAGCGCAGCGCAGATATCAGGCAAAATAGCCATTTGTGGATGGACACTATTTAACCAAATAATATTTTTTATTGAGGAGGTAATTAGATGGCAATAGAAGGAATTGATATCGTTAAGGCTGCATCTTTTCTGGGTGCCGGCCTGGCTATGGGGCTTGGGGCGATCGGGCCTGGTGTTGGTGAAGGAATGGCCGCAGCAAAAGCTTGTGAAGCGATCGGCAGGAATCCAAAAGAAGCCGGTCTGCTGACAAGAACGATGCTTGTCGGCCAGGCGGTATCTGAATCTACAGGAATCTATTCACTGGTTATTGCTTTATTGCTTTTATTTGTTGTTTGATCAATTCTTATCAATTAATCTTGGGGAAGAGAGCCTATGCAAGTTATCAGCAATATAGCGCTTATTAGTATCAATGAAACCCTGTTCGTTCAACTGATTTCTTTTCTGATTTTTCTTTTTATAATCCAGCGTATTATGTTTCGTCCCTTGAAAGAAGTAATATCGGAGAGGGAAAACTATATCGGCTCAGTGAAGCAGGGAGTTGTTAATGCAAAAGACTCCCTTGAAGAGTTGATAAGCGAATTAAAAGATCGTGAATTTGCGGCCTTGATTGAAGCTGATGAATTAAAAACAGAGCTGGAAAATATTGGAAAGAGAAAGGCTTCTGAAATTTTTGAATCCGTCAGGAAAGAGATTGATGAAATAAAAGAGGCAGCCGCAAAAAATGTTAATCATCAGATTCTGGAAGCAAAAAAACATATAAAGAAAGAATCTGAAATTTTAGCAATCAGTATTGCAGAAAAAATTTTGGATCGGAGGCTGATCCCATGAAGAAAGCAAATAAGATAAACTCGCTCTTTTATTTTATTTTAGTTGCGGCTGCTTATATACTGTTGTTCGGACAAGGGGCAATTGCCGCTGAAGAAACAGGCAACTGGAGAAGTTCATACGACTTGATATTGATGTGGCTGAATTTTATAATTTTTGTTTTTCTGCTGTATAAACTTGCCAAAACACCTGTTATGGATTTCCTGACCGGCCGGAAAGCGGAACTGGTCAGAAAAATTCAACAGATAGATGAAGAAAAAAGAAAGGCTGAGGCTAAAGTTGAAGAGACCCGGAAAAAGATTAATGAAAGTGAAATACGTTTTGCAAAGATGAAAGAAAGAGCTGCTAATCGGGGTAAAAAAGAAAAACAGAAAATTATTGACACGGCCCGTCAGCAAAGCCGGTTTATGCTGGAAGAAGCAAAACGCAGGGCAGAACATCAAATTACTCAAGCAAAAAAAACATTCAGGTCGGAATTAATAAATGAGGCAATTGATCTGGCCATGAAAAAACTTCCTGATATAATGACTAAAAAAGATGACCAAAAAATGGTTAATGATTATTTGGACAGTTCTTTTTTAAAATAATAATTTCCTGGATCCGCCCCTACGTTGGTGCCAATTCCTTGACCTTGTAAAAATTTTTTCATTTTTTAGTGGTGGTCAGATTAAAAAAGTTTCCAGGCGTTATGAAAAACTGGGA
>CAZRLQ010000217.1:2341-4514 GCA_964600725.1 uncultured Desulfobacterales bacterium | reverse complement strand
ACTTATTTTTTGCCAATTCATCCACAGGGCAAGCCCATGTGGTTTTCTTGGCAGATCTTATAACCGGTTTCAAAACTTCTCCTTTTGTCCAATATTTATAGCCCTCGTGGTGAGAAAACCCTTGAACTCGATGATCGAGTTTTTTATAAGCTGCTGAATTTATTAGAATACAAAAAAGCTCTTTCAAATACATCAGGTTAATAAAATCAATAGGTTATATAAAGATGATCTTTGAATAGCTCAAAAGACTTGAACATCGAGTTGAAGACTTCAGCTTCGGGGATGAATCACCACTCGATGTTTGTTCAACCTTTTTGCGGTAAAAATTCCAAGAATAAAATTTGTCTGCATTTCAATATACTCGTCAATAGTGAAATTAACGGACAAAAACCATCGCCTGAAAGTCCACATATGTCCTAAAACAGAAATATTATGAGCGATGAGGTCCAAAGAACGTTCATCTAAATCGGGTAAATCACCTGAATTGATAAGCGGTGATAATACCTTGACAAAAATACCTGTAACCCGGATCTCGTTTTCAAGTACTTTTTCCCGCCATTGGGAAGGCAGAGATTTGGTTTCCTGATATATTAAAAGGATATGGTCGCTCATCCGGTGACATACCAGGAAATACTCACGAATGACTTCTACAAGAGCGGCTTTGCCTTCGGTCGTTCTTGAAAGTGCATCTGCGACACCCCGTTCAACCTCGGCATGGATTGCGTCGCAAACCAGAAAGAGTATGTCCTCCTTGGATGCGACATATTCATAGAGCGAACCGATAGAAAATCCAACCGACCTGGCAATCTGTCTTGTAGTTGTCTTGTGAAAACCCTTTTCAATAAAAAGTTGTACAGCAGCATCAACTATTTGGCGCCGTCTTCTGGCAACAAGTTCAGGATTCTTTATCTGGGTAGGGACATCCGCTATTCTATCCGGTTTTTGCTTCATAGTTAATACCGCTGGCCATGCTGATTTTAGTCAGACATGCCTGCTAAAAAGCATAGCCTCTTCTTAAACTTCCTTTTAAAAAAGCCTACATAATTAAGAACGTGTAAATATGAACGAGCGCTCAGTCAAAATACAGTCCACACATTTTTTTGTCAAGTTTTTTCGAAGATTTTAAATAATGATGCACTCGTAAAAAGTCCCGATATTTTATTTTGGCCACAACATATAGCTACTCGATCTGTTCGCTGATTAATATATTGTGGTAAAAAATTGATTTTTTCAACTTTTTACGAAACTATCAATAATGACTGGCCTGCATTTTTATAAGCGAAAGAAAAGATAAGATTTATAGGCATCCTTCAAAAGTAGTTTGCACTTTTTAGAGGCCGGTTCTTGCATAGTTCCCACGCTCCAGCGTGGGAACGAGAAAGCGAGAAGCGTTAAAAGTGAAAACTGCTTCTGGGCACTAATAAAAAATGTCTATTTTTAATCAAGACCCTGTTTGACGGCTGTTGCACTTACTTTAAGCTTCTGGCCAGGATAAATGACCGAACCAGAATCAAGATTGTTTAACTTGAGTAATTGATTCACCGTTAAACCGTACTTTAGACCGATACGATACAGGGTTTCACCGGAAACAACCTTATGAATGCGTACTTTTGCCCGCTTTTTAGAAACTTTTGAAGATTTATTCAACGAAACGGTTTCTGTTTTTAGTTCGGCGATCTTCTTCTGAAAATCACTTAGTTGTTTTGTCATAGAGTCCATTCTTAAAAAGATGGACGCCTCCAATCTCTCAAGGCTGTCTCTCAAATTGCCGAATCGTTTATCCAATTCTTCAATCCGTACTTCTTCAACGGCCTTTTCAAGTTTTAAAAAACGGTCTTCCATGGTTACAAGTTTTTCTTCGATGGCTCGGATCTGCTGGCTGCTTTCCGATTCATCAGGACCTGAGGTAAAAATAAAAAAGAGAATAATCAGAATTAAAATTCCTGCGGCGATAAATATAAAAGGAATTTTAAAATTTTTCAGATTAAATTTGCCCTGTTTCTTTCTTTCCAGCGGAGAATAAATTCCCTCATAATCATCTTCATCCCCGCCTTTAATATCCTTTGAATCACCTGTATCTTCCCAATTCATTGTAATACCTCCATAATAATTTGGTTGCAAATTATAAAAAAATGACTTTAAATCCGCTTCCAACAATGAGTGATAATTAACC
>CAZRLQ010000217.1:0-2241 GCA_964600725.1 uncultured Desulfobacterales bacterium | reverse complement strand
TCAATTGTTGCATCAGAGGCCCATAGACCGCAGAAAACCGTTTTGATGTTTTAAGCTAAGGGTTAATGGCTAAAGGGCATACAAATTGTCTGATTTAAAATTTAAATTCAGCAAAAACCGCATAAATGCCGCCACGTCCTTTGCTGCATAATGGATGTCTGTTCTGTAGGCAAAATCAGGATCCGCTCTGAATAAGGGTCCTCCTGCAATTACCCGTGTTTTTGCAGGAAGCCGGCCAGTGATCTGTTTCAGGGATTCTTCGGAAGAAAACTGTAATACGGTTATACCTAACAGATCCGGAATATGCTTCTGGCTTGCAGCGATAATATTTTCAGCGGATTGAAGTAATCCTAAAAAAATAATCCTAAGTCCTGCCACTTTAGAGTACAGATGGATCAATTCGAGTCCCTGTCCCAGGCCGTCATCCAGAGTCGCGGTTAACATCAAAGGTGGTTTGTCCCAGAGCCCGGTCAAACCCATGTCATCTTTCCATATAAGCATATCTTCTGCTTCGGCTTCAAGTTTAGACCGGGATGGAAGTCCGGTTTTTTGCCATTTTTCAAGTAAATCGATAATCTTTGTTCTCAGTTGTCTATCATGGTTCATCTTTAGGTGGTTCCTGTATAATAAAAGATAAAGCCTTAGGTTTAGCTCGTATATTACATGAAATATACGAGCTAATTCAGTTTACCCACTTTCTCCTCAACTGCTTTAAGAATTTCTCCATTTCGCATTAATTTTTTTACGGCTTCTATGTCATTGGATAAAACACGATCGGCCTTAAGATTTGAGACAGCTTTTCGTATCACATTGTAAGCAGCCAGTGTTCCTTCTCCTGGTTTCATGTCTTTAAAAAAATCGACAGCCTGAGCTCCGCATAACAGCTCAATGGCAATGACATTTTCCGTATTGTTCACGATCTCCCTGCATTTACGGGCTGAAATGGTACCCATGGAAACATGATCCTCTTTATTGGCTGATGTAGGAATAGAGTCCACACAAGCCGGATGTGAGAGAACCTTGTTTTCCGAAACAAGGGATGCCGCTGTATACTGAGCGATCATAAAACCGGAATTCAAGCCCCCTTCGGCCACAAGAAAAGCCGGAAGGCCGCTCAACTTGGAATTTACCAGCCGTTCAATCCTCCGTTCGGAAATATTTGCCAGCTCTGCAACCGCCATGCAGAGGAAATCCATTGCCAGTGCTATCGGTTGTCCGTGAAAATTTCCTCCCAACAGATATTGACTCGTTTCAGAAAAGATCAAAGGGTTGTTTGTTGAAGAATTTATTTCGGTTTCAACAATCTTGTTAGCGTATTGTACTGCATCGCGGCTGGCGCCGTGTACCTGGGGAGAACATCTCAATGTATAGGCGTCTTGAATCCTGCTGCAATCCTTGTGAGAATTTACAATTTCACTCTTTTGTGTGATCCTGAGCATATTGTCCGCCGCAGCCGCCTGACCAGGATGCGGTCTGACCAGGTGGATAAGAGGATTAAGTGCGGTTCGGCTCCCCATCAGTACTTCAAGGCTGATGGCAGCGGCAATATCAACCATTTTCAAGAGATTGAAAGAATCATAAAGAGCGAGCCCTCCGATTGCAGTCATGACCTGGGTACCATTTATTAAAGCCAGCCCTTCGCCCGAATCGAGCACGGCCGGCTCCAGACCGCACTTTTCCAAAGCTCTGCCGCCGGACATCCTTTGGCCATAGTAAAAAGCTTCCCCCATTCCGATAAGAACCAGGGAGAGATGCGCCAGGGGGCACAAGTCACCACTTGCTCCGACCGATCCCTTTTCAGGCACCACAGGCAAAACATTCTGGTTGATAAGTCTGATCAGAAGATTAACTGTTTCCAGCCTGATACCTGAATGACCCATTGCAAAATCTTTAATACGAAGAGCCATTATTGCGCGTACCGTCTCTTTACCGAAAATATTTCCAACTCCCGCTGCATGACTTGTAATAATATTTTTTTGAAGATCCCTGGCTTTATTTCTGGAAATGGTTACATCACTCAAGGCACCGAAACCTGTGGTGATGCCGTAAATAATTTTTTCTTCTTTAACCCATTGATCAATCAATTTTCTGGTATTTTTGATTCGGTTTTCCGATTCTTCGGCTAATTTGACCTTTGCGCCTTTCCTCGCTATAGTTATGAGATTCTCAACACTCATTTTTTCCATTCCAAGAATAATATCTTCCATGCGATTATGTCCTGAATTTATGGTTTGAATGAAA
>CAZRLQ010000216.1:0-4517 GCA_964600725.1 uncultured Desulfobacterales bacterium | reverse complement strand
GCTTCATTTTTCAGTCGGTTATACTTTTTGACTCCGCATTTTCCTCTATCTTGGGTTTCACCTGTCGGCGGTTTTACCACAAAAACGGAAAACCGCTTAGATGATGAGTGGCAAGAGATGAGCATTGAGTATTGAGAAAAATGCCTGAGGAGGCTGTCCGTGAATGGCTATTTTCCGCAATCTCT
Source organism: uncultured Desulfobacterales bacterium (assembly GCA_964600725.1). Lineage (GTDB taxonomy): Bacteria > Desulfobacterota > Desulfobacteria > Desulfobacterales > CAZRLQ01 > CAZRLQ01. The sequence goes on along the minus strand of CAZRLQ010000216.1, from coordinate 4,332 downwards.
GTGCCTGCCTGTCGGCAGACAGGTCAGGCGAAGATTTTAATCATCAAAATACGCGGGTGTATTCCTGCGGTTAAAATCTTCGCCTTTCTTGACCTTGCAAAAAAATTCTCATTCCCGGACAGCCTCCTCAGGAACGGGGATGAAATAACTCCCATAAACAAGCATCACCTTTTCAGAAGATTTTTAAAATGGTGTTGTGGCTTTCTTTTTAAGATATGCCGAAGGAGATTTGAGAAGACGGCTTGTTGCAAACAGGGAAAAGATCAAGGTGAAGTATATTAAATATGACTGGTTGTTAAACGGAAGATAGATTGGCTGATTTATTGTAACCTGCTTGAAACCTTCAAATTCTCTTGTGGTCAAGGAATACTGAAACTTTAACCTCGGAAATAGATGAGTCCGCTAATTTATGGTCTTTTCACCCGATCTCGAACGAAAATCCTCATAAATCAACAGACTCATAGATGGAGGCCAAAAAATGCAGATAGGTATGGTTGGATTGGGAAAAATGGGCTGGAATATGGCTAAAAGACTCTTGCAGGGAGGTCATGAGGTAGTGGCATATAATCGTACACCGGCAAAGACAAAAAAATTGGCAGGGGAGAGGGCAATTGCAGCCTATTCTTTGAAAGAGGCGGTGCAAAAGCTGAGACAACCCCGTGTTGTCTGGATGATGCTGCCTGCAGGGGCGGCTGTGGATGAACATATAAACCGGTTTATGGAGATTTTGTCTCCAAAAGACATAGTCATTGACGGAGGTAACACCTTTTACAAAGATGATATACGACGCGCAAAGCTGTTGGCCGAAAAGGGCATCCGGTTTATAGATGCCGGTGTAAGTGGGGGGATATGGGGCTTGAAGACAGGTTACTGTCTAATGACCGGGGGTTCAAAAGCGACCTGTGCTTATCTGGAACCCATATTCAAAACCCTTGCAGCCGATGAGGGATATCTTTACTGTGGTACTGTTGGAGCAGGGCATTTTGTAAAGATGGTCCATAATGGAATTGAATACGGCATGATGCAGGCATATGGTGAAGGCTTTGATATTCTGGAAGCATCTCCCTATTCAGAATCATTAAATTATGCTGATGTAGCCCATCTCTGGAACCGGGGCAGCGTGATCCGTTCATGGCTGCTGGAATTAGCGGAAGCAGTATTTACTAAAGATAAAAAATTGGCTGAAATTACAGGATATATTAAGGACTCGGGAGAAGGGCGGTGGACGATTCAACAGGCCATAGAAACCGGTGTGTCCGCTCCTGTAATCAGTTTGTCGCTGATGCGCAGATTTCGTTCCCAAAAACAGGATAATTTTTCAGATAAACTGGTTGCAGCCCTTCGCCGGGAGTTCGGGGGACATGAGGTGGTTTCAACGGGCAGAAAAAAGGAAGGAGCTTAGAGAACTCAAGTTTATTCAAAAGCCAGTTGCTAATCGCTAAAAGCTAATTGCTAACATTACGTTTGTCGGAAAATTTCGCTATGGAAAAAACAATGGAAAAAACAGAGGAAAAAAACAGCATGAATACAACCACAATGGCAGCGACTATTACCCCGGATCTGAAAACTCCTTTTGAATACTGTCTGATCGAAAAGAAACCAGATCCTTGCATAATTGTGGTTTTTGGCGCCTCAGGCGATCTTACTTCCAGAAAAATCATTCCAGCCCTTTTCAACTTATATGTAAATAATGCTCTGCCCTATCCTTTTCTTGTCGTTGGATGTGCCCATACAAAGTTGAGTAATCATGAATTCAAAGACAAGATGAAAAATGCCTTGACAGGGGCGAACATCTTTGATCCCTCAAAGTGGGATGCCTTTTCCTCCTTTCTTTACTATCATGCGGTTGACTACAAAGAGATATCTTCTTTCATGAATTTGATGGAATCTCTCCGGAAACTGGACAAAAAACATGGGACAGAAGGAAACAGGATCTTCTATTTGGCCATTCCTCCTTCTCTTTATAAATCAACAGCACAATTATTAGGGAAAGCCGGTCTTTCAACTGAAGGGGAAAATGTAAGGGGATGTTCAAGGATTGTCGTAGAAAAGCCTTTTGGCCGTGACCTGGATACGGCCATTGATCTGGACAGTTCCCTCCACGAAAATTTCAGAGAAAGCCAGATATTCAGAATAGATCACTATCTGGCCAAAGAGACCGTGCAAAACATCTTGATGTTCCGTTTTGCCAACGCCATTTTTGAACCCATTTGGAACAGGCGCTATATAGACCATGTAAGAATCACCGCCTCCGAAACCCTGGGCGTGGAACATCGGGCAGGTTATTATGAACAGGCGGGTGTTTTGCGCGATATGTTCCAGAATCACATGATGCAGCTTTTGGCCCTGGTGGCCATGGAGCCGCCCACTCTTTTCGAAGCGGACAGGGTACGTGATGAAAAGGTCAAGGTGTATCGATCCCTCAGGCCTTTTCCGATTAAGGATATTCAGAATTATCTGGTTATTGGACAGTATGGTGCCGGAACGATTGACGGGAAAAGGGTTCCGGCCTACCGAGATGAGCCCGGTGTCAGCAATGACTCACAGATCCCAACCTTTGCAAGAATGAAGATTTTTCTTGATAATTGGCGCTGGCAGGGTGTCCCCTTCTATCTTACCTCAGGAAAAAGGCTGGCTGAAAAATTGACCGAGATTGTTATTCAGTTCAAGGAGGTGCCTCATTCGATGTTTAGGCAGACACTTGGGGAAAATATTCTTGCCAACCGTCTCATTATGGGTATCTATCCCGATGATAAGATATCTTTGACGTTTCAGACCAAGCATCCGGGTGCAAGGGTCTGTCTCAGGCCGGTGACAATGGATTTTCATTATCATCAGGGCTACAGAGGTCCTGTGCTGGATGCTTATGAAAAGGTGCTCCTGGATTGTATGCTGGGTGATCAGATGCTATTTTGGAGGCAAGATGGCGTAGAACTCTGTTGGTCCTTCCTAACTCCTATTTTGAATGAATGTGAAACCTGCATTGATCTGTCTGAATTACTTTACTCCTATGATGCCGGAACTCCGGGACCGAAGATCGTTGGAGGGCTGATGAGTTAGATAAAGCACCGTCACCGGTATCCCATTGTAATACCGCTGCATCTTTTGAATTCATGTTTTTGCATCTACCCTTCGCATCCAATCAGGCCGGTGGCCGGGTCCAAGACTTGCCAAATAATTTTCTGTATGATATGTTTGATTTACCTTTACATGAATTAAGCGATTAGCCTTTTAGCGGCTAATCGCTTAATTCAGATTTTAAAGAACATGTGCCGTGCCACGCACACAACCAGCCATTTGTAATGTTGCCCCGAGAGGATTGAATCTATGTTTAATGAAGAGCGTGATTATAACAAATTCAGATGGGAAGATTTGGGAGATATTAAAGAAGGGAGGCCCAACCTCGGTTTAAAGGTACCTGTTCTGGCCTATCGATTACTCCAATATACTTTGCGAGATGTAATGATAACAGAGTTAGGCGTGGACAAGGCAAATGATATCATCATTAAGGCCGGCAAGCTTGCAGGAGCGCAATTCTGCGAAAACTTACTGAACCGTGAACTCGATTTTAATAAGTTTTTATCCCAATTGCAGCAAGTGCTCAAAGAACAAGACATCGGAATTTTGCGGATTGAAAAAGCCGATATGGAGAATATGAAGTTCACATTGACAGTTGTCGAAGATCTTGATTGTTCTGGACTACCACCTACCAATGAGGTAGTCTGTCAATATGATGAGGGATTTATTGCCGGTATTATGGAATCTTATACTGGAGAACCTTTTTATGCAAAAGAGATTGATTGTTGGGCAAGCGGTGACAGAGTTTGCCGTTTTGATGTCAGGCATCAGAAGGAGACTAAATGATTGAGGAAGCTATTGAAAGACTTGCTATCCTCTTGCAAGGCAAAATGCCGGATAAGATTGACACTCGAAATTTCCACCATAAAAGCGAACAGAAACTTGCAGGAATATTGAATCAACTTATCGACTTTATTCAAGAGATACATGATTTCATCACTCCATTATCGAGAGGGGAGATAGCCGATATAAAAACTTCGTCAAATAATTTTCTTGCATCACCATTCAAAGAATTGCATTCCAGCCTGCTTCATCTTACATGGCAGGCGCAGCAAGTTGCAAAAGGTGATTATAGTCAACGGGTCGACTTTATGGGTTATTTTTCTGAAGCTTTCAATTTCATGATTATCTCTCTCGATAATAAAGAAAGGCTGCTCAAGAAAAAAATTGATGAGCTTGAGAAATCTCTTTCTCATATCAAAAATCTGGAAGGTATTTTGCCGATATGCTCTAACTGCAAAAAAATAAGACTTG
>CAZRLQ010000215.1:0-4557 GCA_964600725.1 uncultured Desulfobacterales bacterium | reverse complement strand
CACCATTGTAGGCCGGATTCCGCTCCCGGTTCCCTGATATTGCCGAAGAAATGACCCTGCGATATAAACGGTACCGGAAAGAGCTGGCAATGCCGGTATTCCGGGAACTGAGCAGTGTAAAGTGTCTTGTTGTGCAGATTGATATCGTATCCCTGCTGGCCGGCGGTGTTGGGCGTTACAATGACAACCGCCAGATTTTTCTCGACCTGTTCAAAACTTTTCGAACCGATTCTTCATTAGGTTCCAGGATAATGCGGCTTTTTAAACTATGGAGCCGGCGGTTTGAGCGAGTCGCTTTTGTGGCTGTAAAGGCGGACATGGTTCGGCCATCTGATATCGAAAATAAAAAGCTGGAATAACTTCTGCGTCAAACGACGATCAGGGTGCGCCGGATGCTGCCGAAAGCCGAATTCGGCTGGTTTGTGTGCAGCGCATGCCTGTTCACCTGTCCTGGAAATTGCCCGCGTTTTCTTATCGGCAAGTCGGCTCACAGCAGCCCGGAGCAAAGGGATATGGAGTTTGAGGTGTCCGGCCTTCCGGAAAGCTGGCCCGAGAATTGGCAGGCCGGAGATTATCGGTTTTACCGTGTTTATCCTGATGTACCACGCAATATCCAGGTTCCCCCAAGGCATTTTGGATTGAACAAGGTGTTCGATTTTTTAACAAAATAGCCTGGCCGGAACAATGATAAAGGCCAATTGTAACTTCTCGAAAAGTTAGAGTAACGATGGGGAAATCCCTCAATCCCCCTTTTTCAAAGGGGGAAGCACATAAGGTGCCCGAACTTATTAACCTGAACTTATTAAGAGGTTACAAATAAACGTACCAAATCCGTAAAAGTTCGGGCTAAAATAAAGTTTTCAAGAGTGCTCCAAGGCATTGAGCAGATCGAGTCGAAGCAGGTCAAGGGCTTTCATGGCAAAGATATTTTTATTCATAGACCTTCTGCCAAACGAAAAATTAAACCGAAACCCTTTAGTATAACCGGGTGCGGCAAGACCTATACAGACCGTTCCTACCGGTTTATCGGCGGTTCCGCCTCCCGGACCTGCAATGCCGCTCGTTGCAACGCCGTATGTCGCGCCGGCTATTCTGCGCGCACCTTCCGCCATCTGCCTTGCAACTGCTTCATGAACAGCTCCATACCGCTTCAATGAGTCGGGCGATACGCCAAGCACCTCTATTTTGGATTCATTGGAATATGTGACACCTGAAAAGAGAAAATATTCTGAACTTCCAGGTATGTTGGTAAGCTTGTCTGAAATAAGACCTCCCGTACAGCTTTCCGCCAAAGCAACGGTAGCCCTCTTTTTTATAAGTAACCTTCCGACAACAGCTTCCATTGAGCTCCCGTCAACTGAAAACACCTTTTCGCCCAATTTTTCCAATACCCACTGGACAGCCTTTTTCATATGATCGCAAAGACTCTTTTCATCTCTGCCGCTTCCATAAAGCTTTATCTGAATTTCCGGAAATTCTGCCCGCAAACCGAGTTTAATGTCAGGAAACTTTTCATTCAGACCGGCAAGCATTTCGCCTGCTGCCGACTCTTTTATACCGAAACAGGATAAACTTTTTACCTGAATCGATTTATGACTGTCTTGCCGGAGCTTTTCTATTTGAGGCAAAACCGCTTCTGAAAGCATCAAGCGCATCTCATAAGGAACTCCGGGTAAAAAGAAAAAGAGACACTTTCCGAATTTTAAATAAAACCCTGAAGCTGTTCCAACTGGATTATGAAGAATCTCGGCGCCTTTTGGCAAAAATGCCTGTTTCCTGTTTGAATTGCTCATAGGAATGCTGCGCTTTTTAAAAAATTCTTCTAAGAAACCATAAGCCTTTTTGTCAAAAACAAGTTCAACCCCTGCTGCTTTTGCAGCGGCCTCTGCGGTAAGATCGTCTGCTGTCGGACCAAGTCCGCCGGTAACAACTGCGATATTTGCACGGCTGCTTATTTCACTCAATACGGCAATAATAATGTTTATATCATCACCGACACAACAATGCCTGGCCACCTCTATCCCCGCTTCCTCCAGCCTTTGCGCTATGTAAGCGGAATTACTGTCGATTATGGCGCCGCATCGTATTTCATCACCTGTGGAAAGAATTTCTGCTATCACATTTTGATCCTGCTGTTAATGAAAGGGTATGGTTAAAGCGAATTTAACGAATTTCCCCACTCCACCGCTTTTAAATACAGATCAGGCAACTTATCTTCATTTATATTCATTTGACCGGAAAGAAGTTTTACATTTCTCCAATCCCCTTTTTCATAAAATTTGGCAAGACTGAAAATTTTTTTTAAGGGACCTTTTCCCAAAATAAGAGTATTTTTTATACTTTTTGAAAGAGGCAGTCTTTTCATAATATTTTCCATGGAATTATCCATGATTGCATCTAAGAGTGAAAACAGGCCCAATGTAAAAAGTTCATCAATATTTTCAGCCATTTCCATATGGCTCCCTAAGAGCTCACAGAATTTTGCCCTGATAGATGATACTTTTATAAGTTCGGTTGGTTTGCCTTCGGACAGCTTGGTCATAGCCATAAATGCAATAAACCTTTTTATTTCAACTTCTCCCAGAAGGATAAGCGCCTGCTTGACGCTTTTAATTTCTGATATGCGCCGGTAATATGCTGAATTTACATACCTCAATAATTTATAGGAAAGGACGACATCATGTGAGATAAATTTTTCAAGCTGATCCAGATTGAATTTTTTTCTGTTAATTTCACAAATTACAAGCAGAAGATTTATTTTTGAAGTTTGAAGTTTTCTTTCTTTTATTATTTCCGGTTTTGAAAAAAAATATCCCTGAAAATAATCGAATCCCAGAGAAAGAGCAGACCGGAACTCCTTGTATGTCTCGACTTTTTCCGCTAAAAATATTTTTTTATACTTGCGAAGCTGACCGATATAATTTTTCATCGTTTCAGGGGAAGTCTGTCTGAAATCAATCTTAATTATATCTGCGAGGTCGATTAGCGGTTTAAGGTCCGGGTCATATATAAAATCATCCAAAGCGATCAAATATCCTTTTTGGACAAAATTCTTGCAAGCTTTTATCACTTCATCATCAGCTCTGACGTTTTCAAGTATTTCAACTACAATGGCTTTATTGGGAAAAATAAGGGGAATTTCATTGACGATGAGATTTCTGGTAAAATTGATAAATGCTTTTCTCCCTTCTGTATATTTGTAAAAATCGTTTGTTATAAAAGTAGTTGAAAGAACCCGTGAAGTAGCTATATCCCCATCGATAAGAGGAGCAGCATTCTTTATGCCGTCTCTGAAAAGAAACTCGTATCCGTAAATTTGCAGATTTTTTTTAAAGATGGGTTGTCTCGCTATAAAGTTATACATCATCAAAACCTTAAAGAAATTATACTGATAGTTAAGGGTTGGGTTTCTCAGAAAAATAGAATTGCCATTTTGGTATCCCGGCGTCAGACCATCTTCGGCTGATTTTCTGTTGTGGTGATTCGATCGAACAGGTTTCTATACCAGAATACAGATTCCTTTATAAACTGATGCTGATGTTTTTTATCGCTCATGAGGTGATCGCCCTGATTTTGCAATATTAATCTTTTCGGCCGCCTTGCCATCTGATATATCTCCCGTGCATTGGCCGCTGGAACCAGATTGTCGGCATCACCTTGAAATATCAGAACATTTCGAATATTTGAAAGTTTGTCTGAAATATCGAACCAGAACCTTTTTTTATCAAAAGATGCTCCGTTTATCTCACCCGTTCTTTTTAGTGTTTCAATTATGGTTTTGCTTCGCACTGGAGCGGCAAATACAACTATTGCATCTGCGCTCAATTCATTTGCCGCTGATAAACAGACAGCTCCGCCCAGACTGCTTCCAAAAAGTCCTATCTGATTTTTTGTGTTATTCCCGGCCCGAAGCATCTTTACGGCATTTACGAGATCGCTGCAGCGTGCTTCCAGCGATGTGACATCTTTGAAAACACCTTCACTTGCTCCACAACCCCGATGGTCAAACCTGAAAAATGCAATTCCTTGTGCAGCGCATTTGCGAGCTAACTCAGTCTGTTTTGGAGAACTGCTGCTGCTGAAAAGACCGTGAGATCCAACGACAACAGGCGGTTGGTTGATTTCCGGCAGATGCAGGAAACCCTTTAAAAGAAATCCATCGGAATCAAATGATATTTTTTTTATTATTGTATTTATTTTCACTGCTGTTTCTTTTTTGATGTATGAGTAAAGCGGAATCCAAAACGGTATCCTTCACTCACCGCTTTAAATATTATTTTACATGAGAGTGATACCTGAGAGTTGAGCGATTTCCGGATTTACCGAATATGCAAGGCACGCGGGCATGCGCAGGCAGAAGCAAAAATCAGGTCAAAAGGATATTTTTTATAGATGAGTCTGTTGATTTATGGTCTTTCGCCCGATCTTTGCGCCTGCCTGTCTGCATCGCAACCGTGACAGGCGGGCGCAGACAGGTTATGTGAAAAGAATAATCCTTACGAATATTAACCAAGGCGGGCTATGCCCGCAACCCAAAACCAGAAATAACCAGTCCGA
>CAZRLQ010000214.1:0-4578 GCA_964600725.1 uncultured Desulfobacterales bacterium | reverse complement strand
TTCTGTTGGAAAAATATGGATACAAAATCGATCTGCGTGATCCATATTCATTTTATCTTGGATGTGTTCAGCTTGTTGTACTTAAAAACAATGAATTTATCGGTGTTGCTGACCCCAGACGTGACGGTTCGGCAGGAGGTCCTAAAAAATGAGCCGGCGGCCGGTATTTAAACATGGAATTTGGCTATATCTTCTTGAGTTTTCGAAAAAACTATGATGCTCTATCAATAGATAATGGTATAAATTTTGCTATGAGCATAAGTAATGAGAGGGGAGTAATGAGTATTAAGAAAAATACCTAAAGAGGCTGTCCGTGAATGAGAAATTTTTTGCAAGGTCAAGGACAGAGATTGCGGAAAATAGCCATCCCCGAACAGCCTCCTAAGGGAACGGGGATAAAATAACTCCCATAAACAGGTATCATCTGGAGCCGCTATGCATATTAGCGCAAAATAGCAGAAGCAGCCCGTGGCTGCCCCCTGTGGCTGCCGCCGCAAGCATCAGAAATTTTTTGTATTTTTTGGGCATTTTATAGTTAGTGAGGTTATTTCGTCCCCATTCCCAATCTCAAAACTCATCACTCAAAACCCGATACTGAAGATTGGGTTAAGCAATTATAATGCCAAACACTAAAACTATTTTTCGAAAACTCAAGTATCTTTTGTTTTTCTTATTTATAGTCCATGCTGTTGCGGCAGGAACAGAAACAGACAATGATAGAGATCAATGCTTATAACATCAAAAATTCGGCCTGCCTATAGTAATTTTCTGATGCAATCGGCTGTGCCCATTACTGACCTGGGAAAAGCTTTCAATGAAACCCGGCTGTCGCTGAATGCTCTCGATAACAAAATTAAAGAGTTTACAAAGTGGCGTGACGATATTGATAAATCCTTAAGCAGACCCGGGATCAGATTAATTTGAGCGGCAGACAGCATACTGATGACAATGCACCCTTGATTATTTCCAATTCAGAGTTTATAAGCAATCAGGTGACTAACTGGAGTTTCAAGGAGCCCGCTATGCGCCGCAAGGTAAGTGTGGGGGTGGCTTACGGCCCGGGCATTGAACTGGTGCGAAAGACGCTGTTTGAAATTGCGGACCAGGTGCGAAATGTATATAAAAATCCAAAACCTGATGTGCTTTTCGACGACCATGGCGATAGCGCACTAATATTTACACTGTGCTACAGCGGCCATCGCTGACTATTACTCTATACCACTTCGGCCGATATTCGTTTTGCCATTGATCGGTTATTCAGAGAACGAAATATCGAAATTGCATTTCCACAAAGAGATATCCATATTCGTTCCGTATCTAAAGAGTAACTTCTCAAAAAATTCGAGTGCCTTATGTGTTTCCCCCGTGACTTCTCAATAAGTTCGGAAAACGACTGGAAAATCCCCTTCAATCCCTCTTTTATAAATATAAGGAATATATAAGGTGCCAGAACTTATTGAGAGGTTGCCGATAATACAACGATGATCCATGATTATTAAGACAGGCGGTAATTTCAACGATGAAAAACAGACCACCCATAGCTGTAGTCGGGATGGCCGGACTTTTCCCCGGGGCCCCCAATCTCGATATATACTGGCAAAACATTATCAATAAAATCGATGCAATTTGTGAGGTTTATGAAAAAAGATGGATTGTCGCTCCGAATCTGGCATATAATCCATCTTTTCTGCCTGATAAAGCTGTCTCAAAAAAGGCAGGCCTGATAGATTATTTTCAGTTCGATCAGAAAAGTTTTGATCTTGACAAAACTATTTTAAACGATATTGATCCTATCTGCCAGATGGTTCTTCACACCGGAAAAGAGGCTTTTTCCGGTTGCATTACTTCATCTTTGAATAAAGATCGCATAGGGGTAATTCTTGCCGCAATTATCCTCCCGACCGATCTTGCATCTTCAATCACCAGCGAAATATTGGGATCATCATTTAAAGAGAAGCTCTTCAGGGGTCTGACGCCAAATAGACGCAACTCTGAAGCCGGCCGGAGCAGATTGACCAGAAGTGCCTGCCTGTCAAGCAGAGTGACGAGTTTTCCTGGAGCAGTCCTCGCAAAAGAATTAGGCCTTGGGGGCGGAAGCTTTACTCTTGATGCTGCCTGTGCTTCATCTATTTACGCCGTTAAATTAGCCTGCGACGAACTCTATTCTCACAGGGCCGATGCAATGATGGCCGGTGGAGTTTCAAGGCCCGATTCCCTTTACACTCAAGTCGGTTTCAGCCAGCTTCTCGCCTTATCACCTTCGGGACGCTGCGCTCCCTTTGATGAAAAAGCCGACGGTCTTGTGGTAGGAGAAGGGGCCGGCATACTTGTACTAAAACGTCTTGATGATGCTGTTCGCGATGGAGACTATATTTATGGCCTGATCCGCGGCATAGGTCTTTCCAATGACATTAAAGGGAGTCTTATTGCGCCGGACATCGGCGGCCAGGTCAGAGCCATGCAAATGGCCTATAAATCCGCAGGATGGTCTCCCCATGAGATAGATCTTATTGAATGTCATGGGGCAGGCACACCTGTAGGAGATATAACGGAACTTAGGAGTTTAACAGAACTTTGGGGAAAATCCGGCTGGTCTCGTGGAGAATGTCCTATCGGCTCTGTAAAATCGATGATCGGCCACCTTTTGACTGCTGCAGGGTCTGCCGGTATGATCAAAAGCCTGCTTGCGTTAAAACATAATATCCTGCCGCCATCTATTAACTTTTCAAAACCGCCGAAAAACAGTCCTCTTGAAAATAGTCCCTTCAGGGTTCAAACAGAAGCTGATAAATGGATTGCAAAAGATAAAAACCGTCCCCTTCGTGCGGCTGTAAGCGCCTTTGGGTTTGGTGGAATAAACGGTCATCTCCTTTTTGAACAGTGGAATCCTGAAAAGAAGCAAACCTTTGTCATGACAAATCTTTCTGCAAAGAAAGGCGGCGAAAAAGAAAAAGATTCCCATGACCCGGCTTCTGTTGCAGTTGAGATAAATGCCGACAAACAAAACCTTGAAGAAGAAAAGATACCGTCTATTGCCATCATCGGTATGGAGGCTGTTTTCGGATCTTTAAAATCATTAAGAGATTTTCAAAAGGCTGTTTTTAAAGGAGAGGCCGCATTTATAAAAAGGCCGGAGAATCGCTGGAAATCCTGTGATGATACAGGACGGCAGCATTTTGGCACCCGGATTTCCTATGGCGGTTACATGGACGCTGTTTCACTTGATATTGGAAAATTTCGCATTCCCCCCAGCGAAATTCCGGATATTCTTCTGCAGCAGCTTCTGATGCTGAAGGTTGCTGCCGGTGCCATGGAAGATGCCGGACTTGACTTGAAAAAAGAACGTCCGGATATGGGAACAGTTATCGGCACCGGTTTTGATTTTGAATCGACCAATTTTCACCTGCGCTGGAACCTTCCAAACCTGGTAAAAAGATGGATGGAAAAAGAAGCCCTTAAACTCGGAGATGACAATGAGACAAGAGACTGGATTGAAATATTAAAGGATGCCTGCTCTTTTCCCCTTACTTCCGCCAGGACATTGGGAGCGCTTGGAGGAATTGTTGCAAGCAGAGTTGCCAGGGAATTTTATTTGGGGGGACCGAGTTTTGTTGTATCTGGTGAAGAGATATCCGGATTAAAAGCGCTTGAGATCGGAGTAAAATTTTTGCAGCAAAATGAAGCGGATACTTTTCTTATTGGTGCAATCGATCTTGCCTGTGATATACGGAATCTGATTGTCTTAAACAGGATAAGAGCTTTTGGGAAAGATAGCCGGATATATCCCTTTGACCGGAAAGCAGATGGAACCCTGCCGGGTGAAGGTGCTGCGGCTGTCGTATTGAAAAGAGTTGACCGGGCAATAAAAGATAAAGACCGTATCTATGCGGTAATAAAAGGAATAGGAAAGGCAGGCGGCGGTGATTTTAAACCGGCTAAACCTGCAAAAGAGGTATATATCAATTCGCTGAGGCGTGCACATGCAGATGCAAAAATTTCTTCCTCTTCAGTAAGCTTTGTCGAGACCCACGGAAGCGGCGATCCTTTGGAAGATGACATGGAAGCTGAGGCTCTTTGTGATTTTTTTGCAGACAGAAACGGTCTCCATAAAAAAAGATGCGCAATTGGATCTGTAAAGCCCAACATAGGACATACCGGCGCTGCTTCCGGTTTGGCTTCAATCATTAAAACCAGCCTATGTTTATACCAGGAGATAATTCCTCCTTTAAAAAATTATACCAGCCCAAAAAATAGAATCTGGCATGATGGAGGATTTTATTTTCCTGCTTACCCTCAATACTGGCTGAGGGACAGAAAAGACGGACCCCGCCGGGCATGTACTGCAGCCATGACCCTGGATGGTAACTGTATGCATGTGATACTCGAAGGCTTTGACTATTCATCTGCCCGTACTTCGCAGAACAGACTGCTTGAGAAGGTAAAAAGAGAAAGGAAAAGTCCGCTGGGCCCGCAGCCCTTCGGTCTTTTTGTTGTTGAAGCAGCCGGCAAAAAGGAGCTGATAAAAGGTCTCGACAAGCTATACACTTACTTGATAGAAGAAAAAAATTCCATATCCAC
>CAZRLQ010000213.1:0-4592 GCA_964600725.1 uncultured Desulfobacterales bacterium | reverse complement strand
AAATCGGACTGATTATTTCTGGTTTTGGGTTGCAGACATAGCCTGCCTCAGCCATCCGGGCACGCAGTGAAGCTTTAGCGCTATCCATATTTCCCGAAACACCTGGATTCCTGTTTTCGCAGGAATGACGGCACTTCTACGTTCAATGCTGATTTGTTCGATCACCTTAACTCAAGCTCATTTCCTGATTAGGGAGAGGTTTCCACGTTAATCCGCGAAGAACCAGTTTTAATAGCTTAAAATATTTGTTCAGAATAAAAGCTGTAAATGTCAACCTTCTCAAAAAGTTTGGGCAACGATAGGAAAATCCCCCTCAATCCCCCTTTTTCAAAGGGGGAAGCGCATAAGGTGTTCGAACTTTTTGAGAAGTTACCCGTTTAGGCAGAAACTATTCAAAAAGATATAATTTAGTTAAAATAACATCTCCTGGCTTATTTTTTGCGTACAATTTTATGTATCTTTTTATGTCATGCAAAAGTCAAAGATTGAAATCATAGTCGCAAAAGGGAAATTATGTTGAAAATACTTATTGATACGGATGTTCTGATTGACCAGCTAAATGTTGAATCCACTAAAGATTCTCTATTTGACAGTATACTCTCTAAAGAAAACAGTTTAAGCTTCTGGATATCGGCTGTTTCGATAATCAACATAGCGAGTCTCTTTAATGACACAGGGAGAGATCGTACCCATTTGCTTGCCCTTATAGATCGATATCCGGTTATTCCAGTTCAGATGTCTATGCTTGCTGAAGCATTGCAAGACAATAATCATGATCTGGAAAACCGGCTTCAAATCGAAACGGCAAAAGCATTTAATGTTGATCTAATCGTTACAAAAAATGGCGGGCGTTACAATGATGTTTCTATACCCTCAATAAAACCGGACGATTTTATAAAGAACTTTAATCATGATAATATAAAAAAAGTTAACAAGGTGCCATTTTTGGACCTAAGGACGCAACAGGGTCTTATCTATAATGAATTGGAAGAACGATTTTCCGATATTATTGCCAACACCGGCTTTATTTTAGGAAAGCATGTAGATGAATTCGAGCAAAGTTTTGCAGATTTGCAGGGGGCCGGATATTGCATCGGCGTTTCCAGCGGGACGGACGCATTGCATATTGCATTGCAGGCATTGGGAATAGGTTCCGGTGATTTTGTGATTGTGCCTGCTAACACTTTTATTGCAACTGCCGAGGCGGTTTCACATTGTGGTGCCGTGCCGGTATTTGCTGATTGTGACGATTTTTACAATATAGATATTGATAAGGTAGAAAAATTTCTTTTATCTTTAAACGATGAACAAAGATCAAAAACCAAAGCGATCATTCCGGTTCATCTGTATGGCCAGCCAGTTAATATGCATAATTTGATGAATTTGGCCGAAGAACATCGATTGTCCGTGGTTGAAGATGCCTGCCAGGCACATCTGGCACAATGGCAGGGCAAACGGGTTGGCAGTTTCGGAGCATTTGGAGCATTCAGCTTTTATCCGGGTAAAAATCTCGGAGCCTATGGAGAAGCCGGCGCACTTATCACGAATAATGAAAAGTTGTATAAAAAAGCCAAAATGCTTAGACAGCATGGTGAAATTGAGCGATATAACCATAAAGTTATTGGACATAACTATCGGATGGAAGCGTTTCAGGGTGCGGTATTGGCTACAAAGTTAAAATACATTGAAATGTGGACTAAACAAAGACAGCAAAATGCAGCTCTTTATTATGAACTGCTGTCAGATGTTGAAGAAGTTGAGTTACCTCAAGAACAAGATGGTACTGAATCCGTTTATCATCTGTATGTAATTCAAGCAGATGATCGGAACGGATTGCAAAAATTCCTGGGAGATAACGGCATTGGAACCGGACTCCACTATCCTGTTCCACTGCATCTTCAGGAGGCTTATAGATATTTGGGATATAAAGAAGGTGATTTCCCTGCTGCTGAAAGAGCAGCAGGGAGAATTTTGTCTTTACCCATGTATCCGGAATTGACTGAGGAGCAGATTCGTTTCGTTTGCAGCAACATTAAAGCTTATTACAAGAAGAGGAGCATTTACGGCTTTAAAAATTCAGGCAGAACTAATCCAACCTGATCCTTAATGCTCTATTGTTTAATTTATTTCATCCTCGTTACTTTTTATATGAAAATGGGTGTATTATGATGAATAATTTTAAAAATTTTTTTAACCGTTTTCCATTTCGGGAAGAAACAAATAAAAATTACGATATTTATTCAGCCAAGGAGTTTTGCAGAATTATCAAACGTGCACGTGCACGTGCGGACCGAAATGGCGGCATCTTCTCTGTGGCGGTTTTTAATGTTAGCGATAAAAATGGTTATAAAGTCTCTTCAAAGAAATTAGTGAATTGTACAAAACAACGGATACGTTCTACGGATGTGATTGGCTGGTTCGATGCATCGAGTATCGGCGTATTTTTATTTAATTTGTCTTCAGATAGGGCATGGCAGGTTGCCGGTGATATATGCCGGAAAACAGGCATAGAAGCCGCTCCCCCTTTTTGCCGAATTTTTACCTATCCTTATCACTACTCATCGTTCAAGGAAGATTCAGCAGATAAGATCCATGAAAAAAAAAGGGGAACCTTCCGGAAAGATTCTATGAACATGCGGGGAGAAACTTTACCTGAAGCATATTTTGCAGGCCTGCAGTTTCAAATTGATGCAGAAGAAGATAAAGAGAATACCCAAGAAAGTACAGTCAGACCTGTACTCGGATTAGAACCTTTTTTGGGCCATTCTTTGCCTGCCTGGAAGCGCTGTATGGATATCGTCGGTTCTCTGCTGGGGCTGATTCTGTTGTTGCCCTTTTTCCTCGTTATCACTATTTTTATCAGGACTTTTTCCCCGGGGCCGGCTTTGTTTAAACAGATACGGGTAGGATACCTGGGCAAACCATTTACTTTCTGGAAATTTCGAACCATGGCTGTAAATGCTGACAGTACGGATCATATGAACTATGTCCAAAATCTTATCACAAACGGAAAGCCAATGAGTAAACTCGATGATAAAAATTCTCAAATTATTCCTTTCGGCAGGATTTTTCGAAAATCTTGTATTGACGAACTGCCTCAACTGGTGAATGTCTTGCGGGGCGAGATGAGCCTGGTAGGTCCAAGACCCTGCCTGCCATATGAATTTCAAAAATATCTTCTGTGGCACAAGCAGCGATTTGACATTCTTCCAGGCATGACCGGCCTCTGGCAGGTTAAAGGAAAGAACAGGACAACTTTCAGTGAAATGATTCGGCTGGATATAGCTTATGAACAGCGAATTTCATTCTGGAAAGATCTATTTATAATATTTTGTACTCTGCCCGCCATCATTATTCAGATGGGGGATAAATTTTGGAGAAAAGGGGATTTAGAAAATGCAAAAGGTGCTTAATATTGCAGTAGTGGGTTGCGGATACTGGGGGCCAAATCTAATTCGAAATTTTGTTTTTTCGTCCAGATGCAAATTAAAATATATTTGTGATCTGGATCCAAAACGGTTAGAATACCTGACCCGGTTATATCCCGGTATAAACGCAACAACACATTTTGCTGAACTTGTCGAAGATCAAGAGCTTGATGCCATTGTCATAGCAACACCGGTTAATTTTCATTTTGAGCTTGCCAGGAAGGGCCTGGAGGCGGGGAAGCACATATTGTTAGAGAAACCCATGGCCTCATCGGCTGCTCAATGCCGGGAGCTCATAGATCTGGCGGAAAGAAAGAAATTAACATTGATGGTCGGTCATACTTTTATATACAGTTCTCCGGTCAGGATGATAAAGGAGATTGTGGAACGCGGTGAAATAGGGGATATTCTTTATATAAGTGCCCAACGATTAAATTTAGGATTGTTCCAAAAAGACATCAATGTTGCCTGGGATCTCGCACCTCATGATATTTCGATTATTAACTATGTTATGGAAGGGTATCCGATTTGTTTAAATTGTCAGGGAAAAGCACACGTCTCCAGCGATGTGGAAGATGTTACCAATATGTCATTAAACTACCCGAATGGAAAATTTGCCACCATTCAAAGCAGTTGGTTAGACCCTAATAAAGTGAGAAGAATGACATTTGTGGGAAGTAAGAAAATGATTGTTTACGATGACACAGAGCCGCTGGAAAAGATAAAAATCTACGACAAAGCGGTAAATGTTCCGCCTCATTATGAAACCTTTGGCGAATTTCAATTCTCTTATCATTATGGTGATATGAGCGCGCCTTACATCAAGCAGACAGAACCCCTCAAAGTACAGTGTGAGCACTTTTTAGACTGTATAATCAACGAAATGAAACCTCTGACAGACGGTTCAAAAGGCTTAAGTGTGGTTAGTATTCTTGAGGCCGCTTCCCTGTCTTTGAAAAACCATGGAGACCGGATAGAAATTGACGCCGTTAGAAACGAAGAGCCGTTGGGCAAAAAGATACTGACGCCTTTTTACAAAGCAGAAGCCGAAGCCAACGGGTATAATAAAAAAAATCAGTTGGCAAATAGTATTTAATGGTTTTTCATAGTAGTATAAAAACATTAAAAGATTATGCGAGAGATCATGGAATTAAATACAGAGCA
>CAZRLQ010000212.1:3036-4604 GCA_964600725.1 uncultured Desulfobacterales bacterium | reverse complement strand
TGTTCAAGTTTTTTGAGCTATTCAAAGATCATCTTTATATAACCTATTGATTTTACTAGTCTGATATGTTTGAAAGGGCTTTTTTTTATTCTAATAAATTCAGTGGCTTATAAGAAAACTTGATCATCGGGTTTTAGTTTTGTCTGCGATACGGCCTTCCAGCCGGTGCCAGAGATGAAGGTGATAATACAGTTTCGTATGATACCGGTTTATATGATACAGGGATAGGACAAAAATGGATATTTTCAAACAAGGTCATTGAAATTATAAATTTTCAGGAGGAAATAATGTCTTTTTTTAAACGTATTTTTAAGGTTGGCCAGTCTCATGCCCATTCTATTGTTGATAAATTCGAAGATCCTATAAGAATGACAGAACAAGGGATAAGGGATCTTAAGACTGACTTGCAGAAAGCTATGACAAGTCTGGCCGAAGTAAAAGGAATTGCCATAAGGACCAGAAAAGAAGGGGAAAATAAAAAAAAATTAGCTGCAGACTATGAAAGAAAGGCCATGCTTCTCTTACAGAAAATGCAAAACGGCGGTTTAGAGCAGAGTGAAGCTGAGCGGCTTGCAACCGAAGCACTTGCAAAAAAGGAACAGGCAGCAGAAGAATCAGCAAAACTTTTGCAGGAAGCCGAGCGTCACGAACAGATGGCGGCAAATTTGCAGACAAATGTAAATAAGACCAAATCCATGATAACAACTTATGAAAATGACCTTGTTACCCTGAAAGCTCGTGCTAAAACGGCTTCTTCTACAAAAAAGATTAACCAGCAATTGTCGAAAATTGATTCAAGCGGAACAATAGCCATGCTGGAAAAAATGAAGGCAAAGGTTGAAGAGGATGAATCCCTTGCCCAGGCATATGGTGATATTGTGAACGCAGACAAAAGCATAGACGACGAAATAGATTCAGTGCTTAAAAGCGGGCAAAACATTGCCGCATCGGATCAACTTGCGGAGTTGAAAAAAAAGATGGGAATATCCTAAAATGGGTTGGAAAGATTTGTTCAGGAAAAAAGATTCTGACAAAGAAGATCTGCTGGAAAAATATACATTATCAAATCTTAAGGTCGGCTATCTTGTCGATTTTGACTTGAAAACCTGGAAGGTCACTTCAAGTAGTTATTATGACTGGGGATCAGGTGATATCACATACGAATGGCAGCTTAAAAGCTTTGATGAAACTATCTACCTGGAAAAGGAGTCTGACGATGAAGATGTCTGGAGTGTCAGTAAAAAAATCCCCTTCAGCAAGATCGGTCATAAAATAAAAGCCCATATCATTGAAAATGATGATCCTCCGGAACAGATTGTTTTTGAAGGTAAAACATTTAACCTTGAAGAAACAGGAGGAGGGCATTTTTATAAGGACAAAAATACTCCCGGACAGAAGCTGCTTAAATGGGATTATATTGACGATTCCGGGCAAAATTTTCTCACCATAGAGCAGTGGGGAGAAAGTGATTTTGAAGCCTCAACCGGAATTCCGGTTGAGGAATATCAGTTTACAAATATTTTGCCGGGAACTGATGATAACTGATATTCAATTGGCACACCTTCGGT
>CAZRLQ010000212.1:0-2936 GCA_964600725.1 uncultured Desulfobacterales bacterium | reverse complement strand
CAGGCAGGCCGAAGGCGTACCGCAACTTCAGGTATTTTAGGCACTTTAGCTCACTCGTAGGCACTTTTTTGCTCATCTATTGTATGTATCATTTGTATGTATCATTCCGAATTTACTAAGAGAAAAATGGGATTTCCTATACTATTTAATTATGTGCGCAAAAAATGGAGCCTGTTTGAAAGCCTGCGATTTTGCGTGCAGCGCAGGCAGGTGCTGAAGTCAGGCAAAAGAGGTGGTTTTCAAAGAGGCTTTTGGTATCCTTTGCCGGGCTTTTAAAAGAAAGGAGGGGCTTGCCGCAGATATGTAAATGTTTATTTCGGTAAGGTATCAAATATGATCGAGAAGACAGAGTTGGATTCGAAACCGTTGATTCTGGCTCCTGCCGGGAGCAGAGCCTCATTTTTAGCCGCCCTCGCGGCAAAAGCAGATGCTGTTTACTGCGGCATGAAAAGTTTTTCTGCAAGAATGGAGGCACACAATTTTACCATCAAAGAATTAATCGATTTAACCCGGCTTGCCCATGAAAAAGGAACAAAGGTTTATATAGCCTTAAATTCATTATTAAAACCAAATGAAATTGACCATGCTGGAAGGCTTATTGAACAACTCAATCTTCTAGTTAAACCGGATGCTATTATATTTCAAGATCTTGCTGTGCTGCAATTAGTTAGACAAATAAATTTTTCAGGCGAACTTCACTTATCGACTCTTGCCAATTTTGGTTTATCTACAGCTCTGAATTTAGCACGGGAAAATCTTGGAATCACCAGGATTGTTCTCCCAAGAGAGTTCAGTATTGATGAGATAAAAACCCTGGCATGGGCTTGCCCAAGGGGCCTGGATCTGGAAGTTTTTATTCATGGTGCTCTCTGTTATGGTGTATCTGGCAGATGTTACTGGAGCAGTTATTTTGGAGGGAAGAGCGGTTTGAGGGGAAGATGCGTCCAGCCCTGCCGCAGATTTTATAAACAAAATAAAACAGCCAAAAGATTCTTTTCATGCCTTGACTTAAGTCTGGACGTCCTGGTCAAGCTGCTTCTCTCTGTTCCAAAGGTACGGGTCTGGAAGATCGAAGGCCGTAAAAAAAGTCCCCATTATGTTTTTCATACAGTTACGGCATACCGGATATTAAGAGATCACAGCACAAATTCCAGAATGAAAAAAATGGCCGCAGAGCTTTTAAAACTGGCTTTGGGCAGGGAAGGGACTCATTATAATTTTCTTTCTCAAAGACCTCAAAACCCTGTTGCGGTTAACAGGGAAACCGGTTCCGGACTTTTAATGGGGAAAATAAAGGGCGGGAAACAAAGGCCCTATCTGATATGCAAAAACGAGCTCTTTCCCGGTGATGTCCTTCGTTCTGGATATGAAGATGAATCATGGCACGGCATATACAGAGTCAGTAAATATATACCCAGAAATGGCCGGCTCTATTTAAAGTTTGATTCCAGCAAACCGCAAAACAGGCTTCCTGTTTTTCTTGTAGACAGGCGGGAAAAAAAGATTGAAAGTTTATTGGAAAAGCTTGAAGAAGAGATTGTCAATAAATCAGAGCCGCAGAGAGTATCTTTTGTATTTAAATCAAAACTATATAAGAGTGCAAAAAGAAAAGGAAAAATATCTGAGCTTTATGTAAGCAGAAAACCTGAAAGAAAAATACCTTTTGACCAGGCTGGACTTTGGCTCTCTTTTAAAACAGTGGATCGATTGCCGAAGAAATCAGCCCTTAAGTTATATTGGTGGCTTTCACCTGTTATCTGGCCGGAAGAAGAGAAAGAGATAATAAAATTGGTTGATATTGCATTGAAAAATGGATACAGAAATTTCGTGCTTAATGCTCCATGGCAGATATCCTTTTTTAAGTCCCCTGAAAAATTAAATATTTGGGCAGGTCCATTTTGCAATATTGCAAATCCGTCAGCCATAAATACTCTGGCGTCATTAGGTTTTACAGGTGCGATTGTCAGCCCTGAACTGAGCGGCAGGGATTATATGATGCTTTCTGAGCAGAGCTGTCTCTCTTTGGGAATTGTTGTTTCAGGGAATTGGCCTCTGTCTGTCTCCCGCTTTATCTCCGATGACTTAAAAACAGACAGACTCTTTACAAGTCCAAAAGGGGAGGGGGCCTGGGTTAAAAAATATGGATCAAACTATTGGGTCTATCCCAACTGGAAACTGGATTTAACTTCAAAAAAAGATGCGCTTAAAGCAGCAGGTTTCAGCCTGCTTGTTCATCTGAATGAACAGCCGCCCAGGCATATAAAACTTAAAGAAAGACCCGGGCTGTGGAACTGGGATCTGAATCTTCTTTAACATTTGAGAATCATTATGAAAACCTTGTCAATTTTTAACGAAGCTGCAGAAGTCAGTTTAAAAACCGGCATCGATATTTGTGATATTACCAACGTTTTAAACAGCTTGATAAACAGATCGAATATTGAAACCGGAAATCTTTTTGCTGCAATGATCGGATCAACCGGCTCATTGACAACAATTGAATTTGAATCAGGGGTGGTAAATGATCTTAAAAGGGCGATAAATCGGCTTGCTCCGCCCGGCCAGGAATACGAACATGAAAAAGCCTGGCATGACGGCAATGGACATAGTCATGTTCAAGCTGCATTGTTAGGGCCTTCTGTCTCTTTGCCCGTCAGAAACGGCCGGCTGAAATTAGGCACATGGCAGCAGGTAGTTGCGATCAATCATGATAACAGGGCCAGGAGAAGAAGCATATATGTAACGATTATCGGAATTGCAAAAGGATGAAAGGTGTGCGGTTTAGGAGATTTTTGAAAAAGACTTTTTTCTTATATGGCCGGGCAAAACCGTGCGGGCAGTGCGGTTGAAATGATTGCGTCACCTTGCATAAAAATAATTGGCCGCCCGCTCGCTGTGCTCGCTCGACCCACACAAACGCACACGGTAAAAACACCATA
>CAZRLQ010000211.1:0-4622 GCA_964600725.1 uncultured Desulfobacterales bacterium | reverse complement strand
CTTAATCATTAAGGTTAAAAAGCTTTCTGGTTAAATCAATATAAACAGATTTATCGCTTTGGCATCCATTTTTTTTTAAAAAAATTATCGGTTCGTGGAGTATCTTATTAATCAATGCATCTGACATTCTGTATATAGCCCGGCAATCATCATCTGAAAGGTGTTTTAAGGATTGAATAGTTTTTTTTACCTCTGTTTTGGCAATATTATCCAATTTTTTTCTTAAATCAACAATTGTGGGCACGACATTCAGGGACTCATACCACTGCTTAAAATGAATGACTGCTTCGTCAACAATCCTCTCACCCTTGACCGCCTCTTTAGTACGTTCTTCAATATTTTTTTCGATAACTCCTTTTAAATCGTCTATATTATAAACATATGAATTGTTAAGTCTGTTTATTTTTGGATCAATATCCCTGGGAACTGCTATATCTATAAAAAAAATCGGTCTGTTGCGCCTGCTCCGCATGATTGCCCTGACTTGATCATGGTTAATAATAAAATCAGGTGAACCAGTTGATGTAATAACAATATCTGTGAACTTTAAAGCATCTGAAATTTCTTCAAAACGAATTGCTTTTCCTTTAAATTTGCTGGAAAGCGCCACCCCTCGTTCAAATGTTCTGTTGGCAATCCAAATATCTTCGGCTCTGTTGTGAATCAGATGTTCTACAGCCAGTTCAGCCATTTCGCCCGCCCCTATCAGCAGAACTTTTTTTCCTTCAAGACTGCCGAATATTTTCCGCCCTAATTCAATTGCAGCATAACTTATTGATACAGCATGATCTCCAATTCCGGTTTCATTTCTAATTCGTTTTGCTACAAAAAAAGTTTTGTGCAGCAATCTGTTGAGAATGACTCCGGATGATTTTTTCAAAACAGCCAGGTTATAGGCTTCTTTTATCTGTCCAAGTATCTGGGGCTCCCCGAGCATCATGGAATCAAGACTGGAAGCAACCCGATAGATATGTCTGACAGCCTCATTTCCATTGTAAATGTAAAGAGCTTTCTCAAACTGAGAAAGAGGTACATGATTAGTTTCAGAAATAAATGTTTTAACCGCTTTTATCGCATTCTGTTTTTTTACAACTCTCATTAAAAATTCTATACGGTTGCATGTAGAAATAAGTACCGCCTCTTTGACATCTGGAACAAGTTTTAAAGATTCCAAAGCCTTAATTGTTTTATCCCTGGAAAAAGATAAAGATTCTCTTAATTCTACATGTGCTGTTTTATGATTCAATCCTAATAGTACAATATCGTGCATAATTGCGACCTGTGCGGCTGAATTTGCAATTACGGATTACGAATTTTTGACATCAATTTTTAGCAATCCGTATCATGAGGAAAGACATAATTAATAATGATGCGTGTTATGCAAGTGCAACATTTCTATAATTCGTTGATATTAAAAGCATAATTTTCTTTTTGAAAATAGTTTATGCGGGTTTTAGGTTTCACATTATTCCCGGTATGCAATAGTCATTTTGGAATAATCGGTGCCTATAAATTTCAGGCTTCCGCTGGAATGACAGCCATCTTCATGATATTACACAGATAACAGAACTATTTTGTAATTCGTAATTGCATTTTAATCCGCTTACCATT
The DNA here is from genome assembly GCA_964600725.1 of uncultured Desulfobacterales bacterium. Classification (GTDB taxonomy): domain Bacteria; phylum Desulfobacterota; class Desulfobacteria; order Desulfobacterales; family CAZRLQ01; genus CAZRLQ01. The sequence continues at coordinate 3,011 of CAZRLQ010000211.1, read as the reverse complement.
TGGTAAATTCCCAGTGATGTCCCTTTAAGAAGAAATTGACACCAAAAAAAGTAAACAAAAGTACGATAAAACAAAAAACCGACATTATTGCAGATCTTCTTCCTCTCCAGCCGGTTGTCATCCGGCCGTGGAGAAGTACTGCATATAAAACCCAGGTTATGCTTGACCATACTTCTTTTGGATCCCAACTCCAGAAACTGCCCCAGACCGATTTGGCGTAAATAAAACCGGTGATAAGACCCAGTGTTAACATGGTAAATCCTGCAACAATGCATACATATCCAGTGGTATCAAGCATATCCAAAGAAGGGAGTCTTTTAAAAAAGAAACCGTGGCATTTGGCTTTTATAGCATGCTCCTGAACAAGATACAAAAGCCCTATAGCACATGCAAGGGCAAATAAAGCCTCACCCGTAAAAATCGCAATTATATGAAAAAACAGCCATAAACTTTTAAATATATCCCTGGTTACCGCGGATTCTCTGGGAAGATAAAAGGCAAAAATCATAATAATGGATGCAAGAGGTGCCGCAAAGGCTCCTAAAATCTTCAATTTAAACTTGCAGAAAAATATGAGAAAAACACCTGCAACAGCCCAGCTCGCTATTGAAAGGGTTTCATAAAGATTTGTGACGGGAATATGCCACGAACTGATCATTTTCCAGCATATAGCCGATGTATGAAATAAAAATCCAGCTATTATAAAAAAGTATCCTGCTTGATGAAGGTAATTTTTTTGGAAAAAAAGATATAAAACGTATCCCACAGTGCTTAGAATATAAAAACCTATTGCAATAATAACCAAAATTTCCATCTGTCCCACCTTTGAATATGCCGGATACTTATACCTGATTAGTTTGTAATAGCAAAATATCCCGTAATCATTACGCTAATAGCTGATCGCTCAATGTCAGTTATTAATTACTTTTTTGTATCGCACCCTGACAACAAATTAAAATCATATCCTTCACCAAGAATATTGAAAAGCAGTGAATTAATTTTTTCAATCTCTTTTTTTTTGATCATTTCAGCAAGATCACTTTCAACAAGCTGTTCAAAAATAAGTTTGTGTTTTTCAGGATTATGTTCTTCACTTAAAAGTTTTTTTCGTATCGCTCCCATTAACTTAAGAAAAACTAAATATTCTTCTCCAAACTGATTTTCCATCTGTTTCCGCAGTTTTTTCGCAAAAGCCGGACTATTGCCCGAAGTGGAAACAGCTATCTGCAAATCACCTCTGTTTACAGTGGAAGGGAGTATAAAGTCGCTGCCTTCCGGATAATCAACGATATTGCATAAAATATTATGCCGCTTTGCGTCACCGCTTATTTGCCGGTTTAATTTTTCATTGTCAGTTGCGGCTATAACAAGAAACATATCGTTTATGTCGGATGAACGATAAGGCCTTTTGTGCAAAACGATTGCACCATTATCTGCAAGCGCGGCCAGGCGCTCTGTAACAACCGGGCTGACAACCGATATCTTTGCACCGCACTTTAAAAGCCTTTCGGTTTTTCTCAGGCTTACAGAACCACCTCCAACGATCAGGCATTTTCGATTGCGGATATCAAGATTTACCGGATAATATCTCATCATCATTTTCCCAGGTCAAATCCCGGGCTTATTTTCATTAGATCTTCAGCCAGGATCAAAGGACCGTCATAAGTTTTGCGGCACTGTTTCATAATATCTACATGGTCGCATTCAGGGTAAAAATGAGTCAAAACAAGCTGTTTTACATTTGCCTGGGAAGCGATCATGCCTGCCGATGACGGAGTAAGATGTCCTTTCACTTTCAATTCATCAGGAAGAGCCGATTCACAAATCAGAAGATCTGCATTTTTCGCTAACACTGCAAGATTTTCACTAAAATCTGTATCACCGGAATAGACAATTGATATTCCTTTGGAACTGGTAACTCTGTATGCGATACTTTCATCATTATGTTTTACAGGTATTGTTTCTACAGAAAAAGTATCGAATTGCATATGGTCGTGGAGATTATTGTCAAACTCCACGATATTTAAAAGGCCCGGCGCAAGTTCTATCCAATTTCCATAAACCATTTTCAGCTTTTCAAAAAAGTTTGAAAATCCTTTTCCAGCCGCAATTGTTAAAGGAATTGGCCGTCTGTCTTCATCGGGATATTTGGTTGCAAACAAAAAAGGAACGAGCTCTCCTGTATGGTCTGGATGAAAATGGCTGTAAAAGATAAAAGAGATTTCAAAAATAGTTGTTTCAGCTTCAAGAAGTCTTCTAATAGTACCCGGCCCGGAATCAAAAAGCAGCTTTGAACCGCCTGTCTCAACAAGAACAGAACAAGAACTTCGTTTAAGCGATGGAACGCATGTTCCTGAACCAAGAATAGTTACGGCTATATCGGTATTGCTGAAAACCACTTTTAAATCCCTCTGATCACGCCTTTTGCTGATTTTTAGACTCGATGTTCAAGTTTTTTGGGCTATTCAAAAATCATCAACTTATAAAAAAACCTGATCATCGGGTTAGAGATATAATTCAATTTATCAATTTTGTGAAGCAAAGTGCCCAAGAGCTACGAAGAAACGGTGAAACGGGGAGATGAAGAGACGGAATCTTTGTTTTTTCATATTCATCAAATAACTCATTTAACCGTTACATGCCGGAAAAGCATCTCAAATTGTCGGGAATTTACGGTTCAATTACATATAAACCATGAATCCCAAAATTGAAGCCCGAATTTTTAATTCGTAATTCGTAATTTTCAACTGCACAGCTTGAAACTCTTTACGCATTTGAATTGTTTATGTCAAGCCGCTTCATTTTTAGTGAGCATTTTTCAATGGTTGCAGACCCAGGAGTTGCTGGCGGATCAGACCATAAACTAATTGATATCATAACCGTTGCCTTAAGTTTATATCTTGAGATAATATCTTCGTAAATTATGTCTTCATAGGTGCGGGAGAGGAACTCTTTTTCATTATATTTTAAATACTCCGGCATGCCGCCATAGTTTTCGAAAAACAGTTTTA
>CAZRLQ010000210.1:0-4639 GCA_964600725.1 uncultured Desulfobacterales bacterium | reverse complement strand
GCTTGCAGAATTTAGGTATTATATAAAGGGAGATACCGATGCCGCTATATGAGTTTAAATGCATAAAGTGTAACGAAATGATTGAACTGCTGATCATGAATAAAGAGGAAGAAATCGACCTTTGCTGTCCTAAATGCGGTTCCAGGGAGATCGAAAGAGTAATCAGCAGCACAAGCTATGTGATGGGCAATTCCAGCAATGACCCGCAAGCATCCTCCACCACAAGGAACTGCTCAGCAGGTTCATGTACAACCTATGATATACCCGGGCCGTCTTAATTGCACTGTTTCGGCGCAGTAAAGTGTAAACCAAGTTTGAAAAATGCCCGTATTTTCAAGCATCGGACAGATCTTTGATCCCTGATAAATGCAGAAGATATACGGATTATGACACAATTTGTGCCCGCTTACATTAAAACTTTGAGAAAGGGTTTACTTGGGGATAAGGTAAAAAAGGCTCGCAGCATCTTGTCTTCCTGTACTATTTGTCCCCGGAAATGTAAAGTAGACAGGCTTTCAGGTCAGACCGGCATCTGCAAAACAGGCAATGCGGCATCTGTTGCAAGTTATCATCCTCATTTTGGTGAAGAGGCTCCCCTGGCAGGCGTTAATGGCTCGGGAACTATCTTTTTTACTCACTGCAGCCTGCTTTGCATTTTTTGCCAGAACTACGACATCAGTCATGAAGGTTACGGCTTTGAAGTTTCCACAAATGAACTTGCCGATATAATGCTCAGCCTGCAAAGTAAAGGATGCCACAACATTAATCTTGTAACCCCTACTCATGTTGTGCCGCAAATTCTTGCTGCAGTTGAATATGCTGCCGAAAAGGGTCTCAAACTTCCTCTGGTTTACAATACAGGCGGCTATGACAGGGTGGAGACTTTAAAACTGTTAGAAGGTGTGATCGATATATATATGCCGGATTTTAAGTTCTGGAATCCGGATATTGCGGAAACCACCTGCAAGGCAAAAGATTATCCTGAAGCTGCACAAAATGCACTGATTGAGATGCACCGGCAGGCAGGTGATCTTGTTATAGATGAATCAGGTATTGCCAGGCACGGGCTTTTAATCAGGCATCTTGTATTGCCGGGCGGTCTTGCAGGTACGCGTGAAGTGATGAATTTTATTGCAAACAGGATATCAAAAAACAGCTATGTTAATATAATGCCCCAATACAGGCCTTGCGGCAGAGCTGCGGAAGTAGAAAAACTTCAATCACGCCTTTCAATTGAAGATTACAATATGGCTTTGAAAGCAGCGGAGGAAGAAGGAATTACACGGCTGGACAGAGAAACAAGACGTGTTTTTGTCTTGAGATGAACAGGATTTACGCCATAGGTGACATCCACGGTTGTTTTGAAAAACTTTGTGATCTTATGAATAAGATCGACATAGCACCTGATTCTGATGTCATTGTATTTTTAGGAGATTATATTGACCGCGGTTTAAAGTCTTTTGAAGTTGTGGAATACTTGATAGATATAAAAGATCGTTTCAAAAAAACGATCTTTTTAAAAGGGAATCATGAAGAGATGTTTCTTAATTACCTTTCAGGAACTGATAAACTTCTCTATCTCATGAACGGAGGAGAACAGACCCTGGAAAGTTATCTGATGCATCACAGCCGCGGTTCAGATGATCCAGTAATCCCGCAAAAACATATTGACTTTTTCAATTCCCTTGCTCTGTTTTATCAAACAGATGATTATATCTTTGTCCACGCTGGTCTGAGAAATAAGATTCCACTGGAAATGCAGGATCCAAAGGATATTCTATGGATTCGCAGCAGATTTATCAACTCTGGATATATTTTTGGAAAAAGGGTTGTATTCGGACATACCCCTACTGCAGCGCCAATTGTTCAACCAAACAAAATTGGAATAGACACCGGCGCGGTTTACGGCGGCTTTCTGACCTGTGTTAAATTGCCTGATCTGTTGTTTTATCAGGCATAATGGTTTTAGATAGGAAGGGCAACTCATAATGAAACACCGTGTATTTATTTTAACGATTCTTTTTATTATATGCAGCGGTTATGCTTTGGCCGAACGTCTGGCGGTTGCTGTCCCAATAGCCAATATTCGTTCCGGCCCTGGAACAAAACATCCTGTTCTGTGGCAGGTAGAAAAATATCATCCTCTAAATATTATTAAGAAATCAGGTGGATGGTATCATTTTCGTGATTTTGAAGGAGATGAAGGGTGGATTCACAAGTCGCTGGTTCAAAAAATTCCGTCTGTTATTACAATCAAAGATAAATGTAATGTTCGATCCGGTCCTGACGTCAAAAAGGAAGTGCTTTTTACTGTTGACAGGGGAATACCTTTTAAGGTGATAAAGCGGAAAAAAAGTTGGATCTATGTCAAGCATTCCGATGGAGATAAGGGCTGGATCCATAAATCACTGGTTTGGTAAAATCGACATGGAGATAAAATGACACAAAAACAGCTCAATAATTCTGATGAATTAACAACCTTTTTATTACGCGTATATCAATTCACCATAAAGAATAAAATTCAAATAGTCAGCTGTTTGGCATTGATCCTGATAGTCTTTTCTCTTTCACTTGGATACAGGTATTATTTAAACAGCTCAGAGAACAGAGCTTCTGCTCTATTGAAACAGAGCAAAACAAAATATGAAACATCTGTAACCGGGAAAGGACCTGTTGATGCTTACCATTATGTGGAAAAAGATTTTCAGGCCATTTTGGACAAGTATTCGGGAAGAAATGCCGGCAGAATTGCAGCTGTAGTGTTTGCCGATATCTGTTACAAGGCCGGCGATTATGACCGGGCAATTGCATTGAATGAAAAAGCAATGCAGTATTTTGATAATTGTTCTTTTAAAAATCTGATCCTGAGCAGTCTCGGTTATTGTTATGAAGAACAAAAAGATTATATAAAGGCGGCAAAATATTTTGAAATGATTGCTTCCGGGCCTGATTCAACAATGAAAGATCAAGCTTATTTCAATTTAGGACGGCTTTATACTTTAACCGGCAATAGTGAAGGCAGCATAAATGCCTATAAGAAAATCGTTTCAGATTATCCTGATTCCATATATATTGAAATTGCAAAAGAAAACCTCAATGGGGCCTGATCGCGGCTTAACAGTTTTCAGCCAGGGGGATTATTATGAAATGGGTAGAGATCGTAACAGAGCTTATGGAAATATCTGCAACAACGGCTCCAAAAAGCAAGGGGGAAAATTTTGTTCGGTTTAAAGTAATTGAAGGAAATGGATTAAAAGAACTCGGAAAAGCCATGATTGATTATGGCGAAAAGAAAAAGAAAAAGGATTTCGACAGAGATGGAAAAAATATTATAAATTCCGCCGCTGTTGTTTTAATCGGTTTAAAAGAAGCAAAGCCTCTCGGATTAAACTGTGGAGCCTGCGGTTATAAGGATTGCAGGTCAATATCGGAACATACGCTGGAAGACATGGAATTCAGAGGCCCTATTTGCGCTTTCAGGTTAATAGATATGGGTATTGCCATCGGCTCAGCCGTAAAAACCGCAAGCATGTTTAATGTGGATAATAGAATTATGTATCGAGTCGGAGCAGTTGCTCGAGATTCAGGACTTATCGATTGGGAGTATGCTCTTGGCATTCCGCTTTCTGTAAGCGGAAAAAATATTTTTTTTGACAGGTGATAAGGGTCTTTAAAAAGCTGTACACACGTAAACGCAAAGGTATGTGTCTTTTGGACCGTGTAAAAATTTTCAAACAGGCTTCAAAGAACCTGTAAAACAATATCCTGATGGAGTATAAATAAATGAGCGTTATATTAAGAGTTCCATATTCTATGCGGAATTTGATTGGCGACGTCGAAGAGACAGAGTGCGTCGGAAATACAATTGGAGAATGTTTAGACGGCCTTTCTGAAAAATTTCCCGGTCTAAAGAATAAATTACAGTATGAAAAAGGGGAAATAAATGGTTCTGTTCTGGTCTTTCTAAACGGAAAAAGCATCCGCAGTCAAAAGGGAACCGAAACACCTGTTAAAGATGGTGATGAAATAAGCATTGTTCCTCTTGCCGCAGGAGGTTAATGCCAAGCTTCTATGAGGCTGTTCAAAAATGACTGTTTTCCGCAATCTCTGTGCCTGCCTGTCCGCACGGTGCACGCACCTGTTTTGCGTGTTGACGAACAGAGGCAGGCGCGGAGGCTGAACAAAAGGGGTGTATTTTGCAAAGATATTAAAGGTCTCAAAATACTTGAGTTTTTGAAAAAACTATGATGCTTATCAATAGATAATGGTATAAATTTTGCTGTGAGCATAAGGGTAATGAGTGGTGAGTATTGAGAAAAATGCCTAAGGAGGCTGTCCGGGAATGAAAAATTTTTTGCAAGATCAAGAAAGGCGAAGATTTTAACCGCAGGAAACACCCACGTATTTTAGGGAACGGGGATGAAATAACTCCCGTAAACAGGCATCACCTGGAGCCGTGATGCCTGTTAGCGCAAAATAGCGGGGGCAGCCCTCTGTGGCTGCCCCCGCAGGTATCAGAAATTTTTTGTATTTTTTGGGTATTTTATAGTTGGAGAAGTTATTTTGTCCCCATTCCCAATCTCAAAACTCATCACTCAAAACTCGATACTAAGGATTGGGTTAAGCAATTATAATGCCA
>CAZRLQ010000209.1:0-4646 GCA_964600725.1 uncultured Desulfobacterales bacterium | reverse complement strand
TAATTTCACTGTGTTATCGGTCGTCGAAGTATTACAATACGCCTTTTTTCCTAAATCTATAGGAGTTTTTTAAACTCGTCAAAGAACCTTTCTCAAAAATTGTCCTGTGAATGAATTATTGATATTTCCTATCTCTTCAGGTGTGCCGCATCCAACAATATAACCGCCGGCATCCCCTCCCTCAGGTCCGAGGTCGATTATATAATCGGCTGACTTTATTACATCCATATTATGTTCAATAATAATAATTGTATTACCCTTATCAACAAGTCTGTTGAGAACATAAAGCAATTTTTGTATGTCATCAACATGGAGTCCTGTGGTGGACTCATCAAGAATATAAACTGTGCTGCCGGTTCCTTTTTTGCTAAGTTCCCTGGATAGTTTGATCCTCTGGGCTTCGCCGCCTGAGAGCGTTGTCGCAGGTTGTCCGATATGAATGTAGCCAAGGCCGACATCGATAAGAGTTTGAAGTTTTGACCTTATACTTTCTATATTACCAAAAAACTGTTGTGCCTGGTTTACGGTCATATTAAGAATGTCTGCAATATTTTTTCCTTTGTATCTGATTTCAAGGGTTTCATGGTTATATCTTTTGCCATGACAAACATCGCATGAAACATAAATGTCCGGCAGAAAATGCATTTCTATTTTTATTATCCCGTCGCCGCTGCAGGCTTCACACCTTCCCCCTTTGACATTAAAGCTGAAACGTCCGGGTTTATATCCCCGCATTCGGGCTTCGGTTGTTCTTGAAAAAAGTTCCCTTATATATGTAAAAAGGCCGGTGTATGTTCCTGGATTGGATCTGGGGGTTCTGCCGATGGGAGACTGGTCAATGTTAACCACCTTATTGATATTTTCCAGCCCAAGCACTTCTTCATGTTTGCCCGCTATTATCCTTGCATGATAAAGGTGCCTGGCAAGAACTCTGTGCAATATTTCAAGAACAAGGCTCGATTTTCCCGATCCTGATACTCCGGTTACGCAGATAAAACAGCCAAGTGGAAACTCAACATCGATTTTTTTGAGATTATTTTCAGATGCTCCTTTGATTATCAGCCTCTTTCCATGTCCTGTTCGCCGTTTAGAAGGAATTTCGATCCTCATGCGGCCGGAAAGATACTGTCCGGTTAATGATTTTTTATCTTTTAAAAGGCTTTCCGGCGTTCCTGAGAATACAACTTCGCCGCCATGAACCCCTGCACCCGGTCCCATATCGACAACATAATCACACATACGTATTGTCTCTTCGTCATGTTCTACAACAAGAACAGTATTGCCGAGATCACGCATTTTGTTAAGAATTGTGAGGAGCCGCCGGTTGTCTTTCTGGTGAAGACCGATACTCGGCTCATCAAGAACGTAAAGGATACCGGTTAATTTTGAACCTATCTGGGTTGCAAGGCGTATTCTCTGACTCTCACCTCCTGAGAGCGTGATTGATGACCTGTCAAGGGTAAGATAAGAAAGCCCCACATCTTTAAGAAAACCTAATCGTTCTGTAATTTCTTTCAGTATCCTTTGCGCAATAATTTCATTTTTTCCCTCCAATTTTAAATTGTTAAAAAAATCGAGCGCCTTTTCAACAGAAAGTTCAGTTATTTCAGATATACCAAGATTTCCCGTTCTTACAGATCGGCTTTCCCTTTTTAACTTAGCCCCATTACATTCAGGACATGGGCGAAAAGTCATATACTGTTTAATCTCTTCCCTTGACTGAAATGAATCTGTTTCCATGTAACGACGCTTAAGGTTCGACATGATACCTTCAAAAGTCTTTTTATATTTATAACGGCGATCATCTCGTTCAAAATAGAAAGTAATCTTCTCATCGCCGGATCCGTAAAGGAGGACTTTTTTAAATTGATCCGGAAGGTTCTTATATGGTGTATAAATGTTAGTACCGTAGTGACTGGTTAATGAATCCAGAAAATTAAAAAAATGGACTGAAGTCCTGTTAGCCCATAATGATACTGCGCCTTCTCTTAAAGAAAGTTCGGGATTTGGGATGACAAGATTCGGTTCAAATTCTGTTGTTAAGCCAAGGCCGTTACAATTTGGACAGGCTCCCTGAGGAGAATTAAATGAAAAGCTGGCAGGTGTAAATTCCGGATAACTTATACCACAATTAACACATACCGCCTTTTCACTAAAAAAAACAGGTTCTGCTCCAACAATATCTACTGTAACAACACCGTCCGATTGGGACATCGCAAGTTCCAAAGAGTCCGCGAGCCTTCTTGCAACATTTTTTTTTACAACAAGTCGATCAACAACAAGATCAATTGAATGTTTCTTATTTTTATTAAGTTCGATTTTTTCTTCAATGGCAAAGGTTTTTCCATTTATGCGAATTCTTGAAAACCCTTCTTTTCGCAATCTGCTGAAAAGTTTTTCATGTGTGCCTTTCCGGCCGGAAACAAGAGGCGACAGAATAAGAATCTTTGTGCCTTCCGCCAGAGACATAACCTTGTCAATGATTTGATCCAGCGTCTGCGCAGTAATCGGCCTTCCACATTTGTAGCAATAGGGAATACCGACTCTGGCGAAGAGAAGGCGAAGATAGTCATAAATTTCCGTAACGGTCCCAACAGTGGATCGTGGATTATGGCCGGCTGTCTTTTGTTCGATCGCGATGGCTGGTGACAGTCCTTCTATTAAATCAACATCCGGTTTTTCCATACGTTCCAGAAATTGACGTGCATATGAAGAAAGAGATTCAACGTACCTCCGCTGTCCTTCAGCGTAAAGAGTATCAAAAGCAAGAGTGGACTTGCCTGAACCGGATATGCCGGTTACAACGATAAACTTGTTCCGAGGAAGTTCAACATCGATATTTTTTAGATTGTGTTCTCTTGCACCACGGATGATGATTTTATCAGATTGCATAAATAAAGTTTGGGAGCAGGTAACTCGCCTTTCGCTAATTTTTAGATGCAGATGTTTACGAAGATACGGACCGGTATTTCAGGGTTTGGCTGTTTTCTCCAAGAGACTGTCAGCTAATGGCCGTTTTTAACAATCTTTGCATCATACGTATTTTTTATTCTTGATGCTTAAAGCTTGATGTACAGCCATATTTATAGCTGCAATAAGACTTCCTGGATCTGCATTGCCGCCTCCCGCAATATCATAAGCGGTTCCATGATCAACAGATGTTCTGACAATGGGAAGACCCAAGGTAGTATTTACACCATCTGTAAAATGCAGCAGTTTCAATGGTATTAATCCCTGATCATGGTACATACAGACTACTGCATCATGGCTGCCGTTTGCAGCATGATAAAATATTGTATCAGCGGGAAAAGGGCCTGAAACATCAAATCCTTCTTTTCTTGCAAGATCGATTGCGGGCATAATAATATTTTTTTCCTCGCTGCCGAACATTCCTTCTTCTCCAGCATGGGGATTTAGCCCTGCAACTGCAACACGCGGGTTTTCAAAGTCAAAACGTTCGTTTAGAGCTTTCCAGGTAATTTTAATTGTATTAAATATCCGCTCCTTTGAAAGAACCGCCGGAACATCTTTTAAAGGCATATGTATTGTTACAAGAGCCACTCGAAGCCTGCTTCCTGCAAGCATCATCACGAAATTATCTGTTCTGGTCCGTTCTGCCAAGAGTTCGGTATGGCCGTTATAATTAAATCCGGCCATATGCATCGCTTTTTTATTTATCGGACAGGTTACAATTGCTGATATGCTGCCGTCTGCAGCCAGATCAATCGCCGTTGTTATATAATTAACCATTGCACTTCCGGTCAAAACCGTGGGCTTGCCCCATACAGTCTGGTCTGGATCAAGGCTGGAAAGAGCGAGAACATCTATATATCCGTTTTTATATATACCTGTTCTGATATTGTTAACATCTTTGATCTTAAGATTTTTTCCAACAGATTTTTGAGCCTTTCTCAGGATTGACAAGTCTCCAATCACCAAAGGCCTGCACAATTCATAGATTAACGGATTGGAAAGAGCTGAAATGATTATTTCAGGGCCGATACCAACAGGATCACCCATTGTAATACCAATAACTGGACGATATGTTTCCATAAGCTGAATCTCCGTTTCTTGATCATTTTTAGGCATCCCTCCTGCAGGCAGGTAAAAGTATAAACCAAGTTTGAAGGAAGCCCATTTTTATGGTCGTTTTTTTCATTCTTGTCAATGTTTATAAATTTAAGCCTGTGATGTCAATCAATTCTCTCTCATATATGCACCGCCTGAAACTATCTGGTTGAGCATATTTATTCTTTGATAATCCGTTTCAACCGCTGCGGTTGTTTTTTCTTTGTCATTGACTGGCTGTTAAAAAATAGAAGGGTGCTTTATAACGAAGGAGAATATATGCATGAGACAGGTATGCTTTTTCTCATCATCCGTTATGGAATCGATCTTGTTTATTCTGTGAGCTGTGTGTAGGTTGGAATTGGCGGTATCCCGAAGGAATGTTACTATCTTAATTAAGTCAGGGACGAGTAACTTTTCAATAAATTCGGGTACCTATCTGCTTCCCTCTTTGAAAAAGGGGGAATGAGGGAATTTTTCCATTGCCACCCGAACTTTTTGAGAAGTTATCAAAATCGTTATAACCTAAAACCAGCATAAACTATTTTCAAAAAGAAAATTATGCTTTTAATATCAGC
>CAZRLQ010000208.1:0-4677 GCA_964600725.1 uncultured Desulfobacterales bacterium | reverse complement strand
CCGCCGCAAGCGGACGGGGTTTTCTTGACAGTTCTATATAACGGTTATGCCAATGCTGAATTATGGTGCCGAGGGACAGAATCGAACTGCCGACACGGGGATTTTCAGTCCCCTGCTCTACCGACTGAGCTACCTCGGCAAAAATTAAATAAATCAACTAAAAACGATTGATTTCTAATAAATAGATTGATTCTTGTCAAGATTTTTTTATCTCAAATCGCCGAAAATGTATTGAATCATCACCGATGCCGCAATTGTAGCTGTTTCAGCTCTTAAAACACGCGGACCTAATGAAGCGGACACAAATTCATATGACGCTGCTTTTTCAATTTCATTTACAGTAAAGCCTCCCTCAGGTCCTAACATCAAAAATATCTTTTCAAACTTTGAACCGAAATGAGAAATAGCAAAATCGACCGATTTTGATTCCTTTTCCCAAAAAATAACCTTTAGATCCGCATCTTTTCCAATCTTCAATGCATCTTCAAAAAATACAGGTTCACCTATTTTCATGATACGCCCTCTTTTACACTGCTTAAGGGCCTCTTTTGATATTTTATTCCATCTTTCTCTGCGCATTATCAACCGTTTTGCATCAGGCCTGGAAACAGATCTTTCAGCAACAAAGGGAATCAATCCTGATATACCGAGCTCTGTAAGCTGACGGACAAGAATATCCATTTTTCTATCTTTTAATAATGCCTGAAAAACTATAATCTGAACCGACGGCTCAGCCACTGAGGGAAAGCTGTCAAGTATGGAAACTTCAACACGGTCATGGGAAAAGCCGGTAATTCCGGCTGAATATTCATTACCGGCACCATCAAAAAGACCGATCCTGTCTCCCGGTTTCAACCGCAAAACAGTCTTTATATGCCTGGCGTCAGTACCTGATATATATGATTTCAAGCCTTTAATCTCTTTTTGTTCCAAAAAGAAACGCCGCATAACCTTATAGCCTGGCCGGAATTTCTCATGAAATTTCCCGATAAATCACGAACATAAGTGCCTATGAGTAAACTATGGAAATTCCTATACGTTCGAGTTACGCTTAAATATTAATTACTTTATCAGCAAGTTGCATAGCTGTAACAATATCTAACATATTTGTGGTTTCACCCACCTGTTTTTTATCCAGAAGATTGAAATGGTTCAAACAAGTTCCGCAAACAAGGATGCAAACGCCGTTATCTTTCAGTTCCTTGAGAGTAGGAAGCACCTGTGAACCTTCTACAGTCAATTTGACTCCGTTGTTGATAAAAACGAGACACCACAATTCTCTTCCCATCTCCTTAATTGTTTTCAGAAATGAAAGAGTAAGTTTTGCGCCTAACAAGTCATCCCCATGTCCCATACAGTCATTTGCTACCATGACCATGATCTTCTTTTCAGATGTCTCCGGTTTTTCGACAACCAAAAGTTCTGAAGCAGCCTCCTTATTATCCTTCTTTCCGATGACAAGAAAACAGATTCCCTCTTGCTGAACAGAAACTTCAAAATGCCGGGATTCAAGAAACCGTGTAACATTCTGTTTGGCTGCATCATTGTCGACCATTACTTTGATAACGGCAGGATCTTCCTTTTCTATCAGATTTTTTGTCTGCAATACAGGTGCCGGACAGGCCAGACCTCTTGCATCTACTTCTTTTTCTTTAATCATTTCAGTTTCTTCCTTGGAGCAACGATGAGAAAAATCCCTGCTCCTAACTCTTAGCAGACAACAATTCTCCCCTTAGGTTCGTCCAAAACCGTGCCTACAATTGCTGCTTTGTCCATCCCTTTATTTTTAAGTTCGTCAAGCAGCCTGTCGGCAATTTTATTTTCAACACAGATAAGCAATCCGCCTGAGGTTTGAGGATCAAAAAGAACATCTTGAACCGACAGATTAACAGAACTCGAAATATCGACCATACTGCTGCGGAAATCCCTGTTTCGATATGCACCGGCTGGTACAAGCCCCATGCCTGCAAATTCCAGGGCTTTTGAAATAATCGGCAGTCTGTCAGCCTGAATTTTAACCCCAAATCCGGAATCTGTCACCATCTCGGCAAGATGGCCCAAAAAACCGAAACCGGTAATGTCAGTACATGCATTGACAGGATATTTACCCATTATTTCCGCAGCATCCTTGTTTAAGGACGCCATAATAGCAGTTACGGTTTTAACGATCTTTTCAGAAGCAAGCCCGCCTTTGGCAGCGGTGTTAATAATACCTACGCCTAACGGTTTTGTCAGAATCAGATAATCTCCGGTTTTAAGGTTTTGTTTAGTAAGAATACGATCTGGATGAATGAAACCGGTAACCGCCAGTCCATATTTAAGCTCGCTGTCATCTACACTGTGCCCACCCACAAGCACAACGCCGGCCTCTTCCATTTTATCCAGTCCCCCCACAAGGATTTGTCGAAGTATAGATAAATCCATCTGCTTTGAGGGGAAACATACTATATTCATGGCGGTTTTTGGGATACCACCCATGGCATAAATATCACTCAAAGCATTGGCTGCAGCAATCTGACCAAAACAGTAAGGATCATCGACAATGGGTGTAAAAAAATCAACGGTCTGGATGATGGCGATATCATCCGTAACCCTGTAAACACCTGCATCATCTGCGCGATCCAGTCCCACGATGAGATTTGAATCACTTGGGAATTTAAGCCCGCATAATGCCTTGTCCAGGTCCCCTGGAGATAATTTGGAAGCTCATCCCGCTCCTGCGACTGTTTCAGTCAAACGTAAATTTTTTAACTTTTCCTGATCTTCTATGATTCTTACCTGATCTTTCATGATTTTTAAGTAATTTATAAGTAAAAAAATTGTATAAAAACGGACTGTTAAGCTAAAACCTGACGGCTAATAGTTAGCCTCACAAGTCATATTTTTTGAGGTATATTAGCCCTAAAAGTGTAAACTATTTTTGGCTTGCTATGAAGAATGCCGATTTATCAATGATTTTCATGCCCTGATATGCCTGTTTCAGTATCGGCACCATTATTACGCATGATGGTTGCAAGTTCGCGTATCCCTTCCCTGATTTCATGAGAACTTTTATCACAAACCTTGCGAATAGTTGCGTAGTCACGTTTAACATTTTTTAATGAAAATCGCCCCCCTGTTTTCCTTAGATAGGAATAAACCAAATTCCGGACTGCCTGCCAACTGTCACGCCTTGTCTGATTTTCAAGTGGTGTTAGCTTGTCTATTTCGCTAAGCTGTTTTTCTTGAAATGAAGATTCAAAAAAATTCTGTATAAACATGATCCATAAAACGAAAACAGCCAGTGAGACCGCTCCCCCTGTATAAATTGAAACTAGATGGTCCATGCTCCCCATAAGACCGGATACCATCAAGCCTAAGATCGCAGTTCCACCGCATAGAAGGCTGAGAAAAAATCCCGCTGCGGCATATTTGACTCTAATCTTTTGAAATTTTTTGCGATAGCTGATCAATGATTCCAGGAAATGTGACAATCGTTCCCCATTAATTTCAACAAATGTGGCCAGATTATCAAGGTGGTAGCCTGGAGCCTGCAAAACTGCTTTTCTCAATTCCTCTCGCTGGTTTTCAAGCAGATGCAAATAATCTCTATCCGGATTCAAGCCGTTTGTTGAATCATTCAGAGCACGAGGTGAATATGTCAGGTGAATCATCGGAATATCTTTGCGGCCAGTAGTTTGTGACAGGTTCCAGCAAAGGGTTCCATAGACTCGAAGCAGATCAGTAAAAGAAGCGCATTCATCAATCCGGTTCAACACAAAAAGAACACGATTTTCAAAAGTCCGTGCTGGCAACGTCTCCCTCAGACTTATATGAGCTTCGCGAACTGTCCCTGCTTTATGAGGATCAAACAAAACCAGCACAAGATCTGCATTTTGTGCCAAATCTCCAATCACTTCCTGATAGTTGTAACTGCGATCCTTTTCGGTAGTACTGTCAAGCATTCCAGGTGTATCAATGACGGCGAGGTTTTTTAAAAACGGTGAGTTTACTTTTTTAAGCCGAAAATGCGAAGCAAAATGCAGCCCGTGCTTTTTTAAAGATTCAAAGGGATATTCAGGATTGTTGAGCAGATATTTTCCATCCCGTTCTTCAACAACTTGTATGGTATTTTTATCATTTTCTGAATCATCATAAGTAATAATTGTAAAAGAATCATCTGTAGGCGCCTGTCCGGTCGCCTGAATGTCCGCACCTAAAAATTCATTAATCAAGGTGGACTTGCCTGATGAATAATTTCCTAATACAAGCACTTGCGGCTTCCACTTTATGTTGGCTTCCAGCGGCACTTCATTATAGCCGTAATTCAGAGCTACCGGTGTCAAATAATCTGCGACTATCTCCAATAGTTCAGACCGAAGTGAATTAATGTAGTTTTCACGGTACATGGGCCTCTCCTAAAAAGACAATTAATGTGTATAACCGGCAGAAAATCAAAAAAGCATAGGAGATAGGGGAGCTTATCCCGTCTCTCTTTATAAATATCTGATTGTAAACCGCCCAAAGCTAAAACTTGTGGGCTTCCTGCTTCGCAGAGGATTGCTATTGCAAGATATCAAGACTTACGCCCTCTTCACAGGCTTTAGATTCCGCCACTCCAGCAGTACAAAAGCAGCTGCGAGCTAAGCATGTACGCATATATTTTTATAAAATTAACTTGGCCAAGAAACGAATGTA
>CAZRLQ010000207.1:0-4704 GCA_964600725.1 uncultured Desulfobacterales bacterium | reverse complement strand
GTGTCATGCAAGTACAACATTTCTATAATTCGCTGATATTAAAAGCATAATTTTCCTTTTAAAATCAGAACATTGTTTATTCAGGTTTTAGGTTTAAAATAAAATGCGATATATTGCAGTCAAAAATTTTTAGCAGACTTCTTACTAAACCATAAAAATTAGCTACAGTAGAAGCTCTTTTTCACCCAAAACAAAAAAATTGTCTTAATGAGCAATTGCCTTTGATCTGATTATAATTTTTATTAAAATATATAACGATACAAAGAAATGCAAGAAAAAAATTTAAATTAAAATTTTATTTATTGTCTGAATTATGCAAAATTACCGGTTAATTAGCCTTTAAAAAAACAAGATATATGGGAAAAGCATTTTGGTGTTTATTTGATTTCGCCATATTCTTGTACATTTTTGGTAACTCCTCAAAAAGTTAGGGCAACGAGAGGAAAATCTCCATCAATCCCCCTTTTTCAAAGGAGAAGCGCAAAGGTGTCCGGCTTTATTGAGAAGTTACTAAAATTTTTCGACCTGTGCGGTTAGTGATTAGCTTTTAGTGATTATCTGTCAACTTTTGGATAAAACGGTTCAACATCTTCATTAATTTATCAGAAGGAAAGTCTTTTCTGATTTTAAGAGACCTGTAGTGTAAGGTGATGGCTTTATCTTATGCATTAGGTTTTTAGAATCTCTCATCACTATCTCTTCTCAATGCTAAAAGCTAACTGCTGACAGCTAACCGCACAGCTTAAAATTTCTTACAATCTCCTGGATCTATTATAACCTTTAAAAATAAATCGCCCATTTGACCGTCCGCTCTTCTCTTGCCAAGTCCTTTTAGTCGAAGTATGCTTCCTCCTTTAATTCCAGGAGACACTTGTACTTTAAAAAGTCTTTTGTGAAAACCCCAGGGGATATTTACCATTTTTGCAGTTCCTGTTAAAGCTTCAAAAGGAGTGATAAATATACTGCCATAAAGATGGGAATCGTCTTTTGGACCTATGGGATGGATGACCTGCAGACGGTTTGATTTTTTTTTTGCAGTTATCCTGCGAATCTTGTCGGATATGCCTGCCTCAGGTAGAGCGAGCGTTATTTTTAGAAATATCATGCCAAAAATAAAGCCGCCTATATGTGCCCACCATGCAATACCGCTAATATTGCCTTGGCTTCCTGCTGCACTTATAAACTGAAGAATAAACCATACGGCAAGAAAGTAAAATGCGGGTATTTCGATAAAAAAAGGGATAATAAAAACAGGGATCAGAGTTAATATTCTTGATTTCGGGTAAAGAATAAAATATGCACCCATTACCCCTGCAATTGCACCACTTGCACCGATGGTCGGCATGTTGGAATGAAAATTGAACAAAAGATGGCTCAAGCCGGAAGCAAATCCACAAAACAGATAAAAAATTATATAACGAAAAGAGCCAAGACAATCTTCCACATTATCGCCAAATATGTAAAGCGACCACATATTTCCAAGAAGATGCCAAAATCCTCCATGCAGAAACATAAAGGAGAAAAAAGAAAAAATTTGAAGACTTATAGAAAAATATGATCCAATGTTTGGATTAGAGTAACGGGCAGGCACAAGACCATAGGTGTAAAGAAATCGGCCGAGATTTGTCCCTTGTGTAAGTTCCAGAATAAAAACAAGTATATTAATGACGATAATAGTATTATTAACAATCGGATAATTATTTGAAGAAATTGTATCACGTAACGGTATCATTTAAGTCAAGAAAGGAACGGGGAGGAAATAACTTCCAATAGTAGAGGCATGCCCCTGTGCCTGCCCGATTGATTACACAATGCCTGGCAACCACAGGGGGTTGCCCCTACGAGTATTAAAAATTTTTGTATTTTTGGCATCTTATGGCTGGGAAAGTTATTTTGTTCCCGTTTCTAAGTGGATCACTTAATACAGACTTTTCTTACCTGAATAAGATCGCAGTACCCTTTAAAAATCTTTTCTATCCCATCTTGCTTAAGTGTGGTCATTCCATCTTTTATGGCCTGATTTCGCAAATTTTCAATGCGGGACTTGTTTTGAATCAGTCTTTTCATATCATCTGTTCCCATTAACAGTTCATGCAGACCCATGCGACCCCGATATCCTGTATTGTTGCAAGATTCGCATCCATTTGGTCTGTATAAGGATAAATCATCTGTATATGGTATGTTTACATTTTTTTTGAATTCTTCTTCGCCATATTCCCGAATCAGTTCATTATATTCATCTATTGAAGGATGATAGGCCTGTTTACAATCTTTGCAAAGGGTGAGAGCAAGACGCTGAGCAAGAATGCACAAAATACCATCTGCAAAGTTAAAGGGGTCCATTCCCATATCGAGGAGTCTGGTTATACTCTCCGGTGCGCTGTTGGTGTGAAGAGTTGATAATACCAGATGGCCTGTTAATGAGGCTTCTATGCCTATTTGAGTCGTTTCCTTGTCCCGCATTTCACCGACCATAATAACATCCGGATCCGCCCTTAGAAATGAACGCATCGCGGCGGCAAAATCAAATCCTATCTTAGGTTTTACCTGAACCTGCCTCAAACCAGGCTGAGTTATTTCTACAGGATCTTCGGCTGTCCATATTTTTGTTTCGGTTTTATTAATGTATCCCAAAGCAGAATGAAGAGTGGTTGTCTTTCCTGAACCGGTAGGACCGCAAACAAATATGATGCCATAAGGTTTTGTTATAACACTTAAAAAATTTTTGTAGTTTTTTTCTGAAAAACCTATCTTGTCAAGAGGAATCGGTTCTCCTGATGCAAGCAGACGCATTACCACATCTTCCATTCCTCCCTGGGTCGGGATTGTTGCAACCCTGAGCTCTAAATCCTTACCGCCGTATTTTTTAAACCTGATTTTGCCATCCTGTGGTTTGCGGCGTTCAGCTATATCGAGATTTGACATAATTTTTATACGTGAAATGACAGCGTTTTTGTAATTATAAGGGATGGTCTGATACAAGTAACAGTTGCCATCTATCCGGATACGGACCTGAGTATTCTGTTTTCCAGGATAAGGTTCTATATGAATATCGGAAGCATTTCTGTCGTAAGCATCTAATATTATTTTGTTAACAAGCTTAACAACGACGCTGTCTGATTCGTCAAGGGATTCTGTCTCTTCAGGTTCATCAGGGTCTTCTCCCATTTGAGCAAGGATATCATCAATATCGGATAATTCTGTTTCGTTAGCGGTGAACAGAGCAATAAAATCAATAATATCCTGCTTTAATGCAATACAAAATTTTATGCTTTTGCCTGAAAAAAGAGATCTGATTTCATCAATCTTTCGAAGATCTTTCGGGTTGTCTACAAGTATTAAAATTTTGCCGTTTTCAATACGCAGAGGAACCCAAACATTTTTTAGCATGAAAGGGACTTTAAGGCCGGCAAGAAGTTCACCCGGAATCGGTGCGTTTTTATTGAATTCAATAAAGGGTAATCCATAGAATTTACTTAAAGAGAGCCCTATATCTTTTTTTGAAACATTAAACTCTTTTATCAAGATATTTTCTATTGGTTCTCTTTTCTGGCTGGAGTCGTGTATTGCCTTTTTGAGTTCTTTTTGAGTTAAAATATAGTTTTCAAGAAGATAATCAAATTTGTTGATTTTACTCTTTGCAGTGTTTTTTTTCTGATTATAAAGTGCAATGCTGAGAATTTTGGCTAATTCTATCAGGGATTGCTCATCTGTTTCAGAAAATGATTGGCCGTTTTTTTTATTAATAAGTTGGATTGCACCTAATAAAAATGTTTTATAGATAATTGGCCCTGATAAAATCTGACGTGTGGCAAATCCTGTTTTTTGATCCCAACTGCTGTCGAATTTCAGGTCAGAGCTGATCGAGATAAGCTCCTCTTTATCATAAACATTTTTTATATTGACAAATTTCTGCTTAATGGCGGAATATCCGGCTATGCTGCTTGTTGTTATTGGAATACGGATTTCAGTGGTTTCACCTCCGGTCTTAAACCGCGATGCAAGTTCTCTTTTTACGCCGTCAACTACATAGATAGTTATCCCTTCTGCGTCAAAAAGAGCATTTATTTCATCCTTCAGGTCAATTAATATTTCATCTAAGCTTGAAGCAGCGTAAATTTTATCCTCTATCTCCTTTAGTTTTGTTTTATCATCATTTTTAAACTTAAGGTGATTTATTTCTTTCTTTGTATTTTTCGCTTCAAACTTGAAGTTCTGAGTATTTGTATGAGTACTTGCCTGAATACTTAAATGATTAGCATTAGAATTGTTTAGCATGACCTGCATGACCTATAATTTTTTATAAAAATCAGTTGACATGATATTTTTTTCGACCTGTGCGGCTAACGACAGCCATAACCGGCGACAGAAAGTGGAGCGCAGCGCAGCTTTTTGGCGTCCGGGTTTATGGCATTGTTATGCATTTATTGCCTCAGTGTGCCTACATTTTGGAAAGGCACTACATGCCCAAAATTCATTTCCGATGTTCTTTCCTTTCTTTGCAGTTTTCTTGATCATTGCAGATGAACACTTAGGGCATATCTTAACAATCTCTTGTGGCTCTTGCTCAGCACATAAATCTATAAGTTCTTTATCTGTATCTTTTGGCGAACTACCAGGTAGGTAAGCGGCTATGGATTGTTGCATGCCTTGAATGTTGTATGTTCGTTTGGCAGATATCTGAACCAGTGGAAGATTGGCTGA
>CAZRLQ010000206.1:0-4744 GCA_964600725.1 uncultured Desulfobacterales bacterium | reverse complement strand
ATCACGCCAATCCATCGCTGCTCCTCTTTATGTGTTAAAAGCGGGGACTTTTCAACACTAAGGATTCCGGTGGATTGGTCAACCCTTAATTCGCATTTTTAATTAAAGATAAGAAATGGATAGGAGGTAAAAAAGGACAAATATTTTATGAGCAATAAAATCATTATAAATGCCGTTGATCCTGGTGAGTGCAGGATTGCAAGAATTAAAAACAGCAAGCTGGAAGAATTTCATATTGAGACTGCGGCAAGAGAAATCACCCACGGCAATATATACAAAGCCGTTATTTCTCGCGTAGAACCGGCTCTCCAGGCTGCATTTGTCGACTATGGTGTTGAGCGACATGGTTTTCTTCAGAAACATGAAATTCACAGTGACTACTTTCAAGATAATCTTTCAACTGATCATTCCATAGAAAAAGTTGTCAAACCAGGACAAGAGCTGCTTGTACAGGTTACAAAAGATCCGGTTATGAAGAAGGGGGCGATGCTGACGACATTTATATCTCTTCCGGGAAGACATATGGTTTTAATGCCTGGAACCAAAAACCTTGGAATTTCAAGAAAATTGGAAGATGAGAATGAGAGAAAGCGACTGAAAGATATTGTAAGCAAGCTTAAAATTCCTGAAGAATTCGGTATTATTGTTCGCACAGCGGGTATTAACTGTACCAAAGCACTTATGTCCAAGGATTTGCGTTATCTCTTAAAACTGTGGAAAAGTATCAAGGAAAAAGGGTTGAAAAAAAAAGCACCCGTTCTTCTTTACAAAGAAAGAAATCTTGTTTTAAGATCATTACGAGACTATTTTACTCCTGATATAAGTGAAATTCTAATAGATGATGTAGCCGTTTACCAGGAAGTCAAAGATTTTATAAGTATAATTTCTTCAAAGCAGGCAAAATTTGTTAAACTTCATAAAGGGCCGAAACCAATATTTACAAAATACCAGATTGAAGACCAGATTACATCCATATTTGAAAGCAGGGTTAAATTGAAATCAGGCGGTTCCATTGTCATTGAACAGACCGAAGCTCTTGTCGCCATAGATGTCAATTCAGGCAAAGGAACTTGTAAAAGTTCCATAGAAAAGACAGCATTTATGACAAACCTTGAAGCTGTCGAAGAGATAGCCCGTCAACTCCGTCTAAGGGATCTGGGCGGCCTTATCGTGCTTGATCTCATTGATATGAAAGATTCAAAACATAAATTGGAGATTGAACGATTAATGAAAGCACACCTTAAAGGAGACAAGGCCAGGACAAAAGTAGGTAAAATTTCCAAATTCGGGTTGATGGAAATGTCAAGACAAAGAATCAGGCCATCCATTGAATTTGGAACATATGAGCCCTGCAAGTATTGCCGTGGGAAAGGGCTTACGCCATCAGTTGAAACATTGGGGCTTAGTTTTCTACGCAAGCTGAGTCTTGAAGTTCTAAAAGAATCGGTAACTAAACTAAGAGGAGTTGTACCTGTTGATGTTGCCGAACATCTTCTAAACAAAAAAAGGAAAGAGCTGCTTGATTTGGAAACAAGACACGATCTAAGCATTGTTATTGAAGGAAACATATCTATGGCACCGGGTGATTATAATATTTTAAACGAAAGCTAAATTGGCGGATCAAAAATAATCCCAGGGCAATTGCATCAAAATCCCAGATTCTTAAAAATCAAATAGTTGTGTAGTACAGAAAGTAGCTTGTCAGCGTTTATTTTTGAAGTGGTGTTTGCAACTTATTGACTTATATAGAATCAAATAGAATCAAAAATCATGCCAAATTTTGATGCAATCGCCCTGAAAATAATCCAAAGGTGTATTGACGCCTCTTTTTGTTTGCTGTATCAGGTTCAAAAAACTGATTTCAAAAAAGGAAGAATTATGCCGAAAATACTCTCTGACAGACCTAATACGAGATTGGGACTTATTTTAATCTTTTCAATTATTATTGTACTGGCCGGCTTCGGATTGAAACTTTGGCTTAAAAAAATGAAAAAGCCGGGTGATAAAAAAAAGACTGAAAAAGTCACAGCAGCTTTACCTTCCCGACCCGTTATAGATTACAATAAACTCGAAGATGATGATAAACTTAAATCACTGATGCAGAAACGAAAAGCAAAATACGGGGTTGAGAAAGGGATTGATATGATCGTTAAATCCGATGAATCTATTAAAGTCGGAGATTCGACAATTTCCATGGAGGAAATTCAAGAAAAAATACGCTTAAATGAAGGTGAAATAATAGAAAAAGATATTGAAGAGAAAACAGGCCAAAATCAGGGAGAAAAGATAAGATCATATGGAATATATGTGGTTAGATCCGGAAACAATGTATGGAACATACATTTTAAATTCTTAAGGGACTATTTTGAACGCAAAGGCATTTCACTCTCACCCCTTGCCGATGAACCGGACAGACTGGGATATAGCTCTGGTGTGGGCAAAATTCTAAAATTCTCAGAAAATATGGTTTACATATACAACTTAAGAGAAAAAAAAATCAGCGTTGATCTCAACCAGATCTATCCCTTGAGTAAAATTATCATCTACAAGATGGACCAGATCTTTAATTTTCTTAATGAGATTGATTACAATAATGTAAATCGTATTCAATTTGACGGCGAAACTCTCTGGATACCGCCGGGGCAATAGATCAGGAAATTATTTTCTAAAGAAAAACAATTGGAGATTCATGTGATACAGCGATATACAAGAAAGATAATGGGCGATATCTGGACGGAAGAAAACAAATACAGGACTTGGCTTAAAGTCGAGCTGACCGTTTGCGAGGCCTTAAAGGATATTGGAAGAATTCCTCAAGATGCTTTATCGAATATTCAGAAAAAAGCAGACTTTTCTGTTAAAAGAATCCATGAGATAGAGGCTGAAACAAAACATGATGTGATTGCCTTTCTGACAAATGTTGCAGAAAATGTGGGTCCTGATTCAAGGTATATTCATATGGGTCTTACCTCGTCCGATGTACTTGATACAAGTATGGCGTATCTGCTAAAGCAGGCCGGTAAGGTTATTTTACAAGATTGTACAGATTTCTTAAGCGTTATAAAAAGAAGGGCGTTTGAACACAAAGAAACTGTTATGGTTGGACGATCCCACGGAATCCATGCTGAGCCGATTACCTTTGGCCTTAAGCTGGCGGTATGGTATGATGAAATGCGCCGCAACCGGAAAAGATTTGAGCGCGCCGTTGAAACCGTCGGCTTTGGAAAAATTTCAGGTGCTGTGGGAACATTCGCCAATATTTCGCCGGAAGTTGAAATATTTGTCTGCAAAAAGCTTGATCTTAAACCGGCACCCGCTTCCACCCAGATTGTTCAAAGAGACAGATATGCTGAATATTTTACCGCTCTCGCAATCATGGCATCATCGATTGAAAAGATGGCGGTTGAAATTCGGCATCTACAGCGAACGGAAGTTCTTGAAGCTGAAGAATATTTTTCCGCAGGACAAAAAGGTTCTTCAGCGATGCCTCACAAACGAAACCCAATAGGTTCGGAGAATCTTTGCGGCCTTGCCCGTATCATTCGCTCTAATTCCATGGCTGCCCTGGAAAATATTGCTCTGTGGCATGAACGGGATATCAGCCATTCCTCCGTGGAAAGAATTATCGCACCTGACAGCACGATCCTTATGGATTATATGCTTAACAGATTTACAGGCATTATCAAAAAACTTGTTGTTTATCCGGAAAGGATGAAAAAAAATCTTCATATGTTAAGTGGATTAATTTTTTCTCAACAGATCCTCATAGCTCTTGCGGATTCAGGTATAACACGTGAGGATGCTTATAAAATGGTTCAGTCTCATGCGATGGACGTCTGGAAGGAGAAAAAAGATTTCAAGACCTTGATTTTAAACGACAAAAAAATCTATTCTTCTCTTGGAAAAAATAAAATTGAAGAATTATTTGACGAAGATAATCATTTAAAGTATATTAGCATAATTTTTGAACGTGTATTTGGATAAAAGGCTGATTGCTGATCGTTGGGGGTGATTCCCCCGTTATGTGATGTCTAAAAGAAGCTGTTAGCCATTAACGGTTAGCTGCTTTCCAGCTTGGATAATTAGCCCCTAAAAGCTATAGATTTTCAGATAATTAATTTCATAAGGCCAGAGGGGAGGAAGACATATTATAATAACACCGGCGGCCGATAACACTGTGAAATTATTTATATGGATATCTATGAGTCTGTTGATTTAAACAGCAGAGGCAAACCCCCTGTAGTTGCCATCTTGTAGAGCAGGCATGGGGATTGCAGGGGGCAGGCACAGGGGATGGGCAGACACGGAGGCCCGCCCCTACAGGATATTGCAAGATAGATTGTGTCGAATTTGCATGTAGGATTTTCCGAAGCGAAGGTTCAAATCGTTTTGCAGAAAACCAGCCCTGATCGTTTAATTCAGATACAGCAGAGCTAAAAAAATTAAGGGAGTTTTATTTTGATAAGTATCGTATATGCAATGGGCCAGGGGGGACCGGGCGGTGCATCAGGAGCAGGAGGATTTACTGCATTTATTCCCATTATTTTAATGTTCGCGATATTCTATTTTCTGCTTATCAGGCCCCAGCAGAAAAAAACAAAAGAACATCGTGAAATGATCAACAACCTGAAAAAAGGTGACAAAATAATCACCGGCGGTGGTATCCATGGTCGTATTACATCCGTGAACGACACAACGGTAACAGTTGAAATTGCAGAAAAGGTTCGCATAAAAATTACACGCA
>CAZRLQ010000205.1:0-4755 GCA_964600725.1 uncultured Desulfobacterales bacterium | reverse complement strand
TTTCGAACCAAAAGTCCCTCGCAGGATTTGAGAAGTGGAATTAACCCGGATTTCCCGGTAGGGGTGCTCAATACTTCTATATCTGGATTAGGCGCGCATGCATTCAATATAAACTTAACTTCTTTGATACCGAGCTTACTCCCAAGAAACAGCAAGTAATTGTCAACCCACGAGAAAATGATGAAAATGGTGAAGTTAAAAATGCTGCTCTTTTCAACACACTTGACATAATGGTTCACAAAGAGTAACTAATTATTGTATCCTTATAAATTAAGGATACACCAAAGATGGCCTTAAGATGGAATGTTAAATGATGAGTAGAGGAAGTTTAGCTATTTATAAAAATGAACTTCCAGGCTCCGCATCATTTTCATTCTTTGTTGCGCCCGCCAGGGCATGATGGTTCGTAAAAAATAGTTCAACTTATGCAAAAATTATTATATGGAGTGTTACCATGACTGAAATCATTGATGTAAAAGCAAGAGAAATTCTGGATTCAAGAGGAAATCCTACAGTTGAGGTGGATATCGAACTGGCCTGCGGTGCTGTTGGACGAGCTGCGGTTCCTTCAGGTGCATCTACGGGAAAGCGTGAAGCCTTGGAACTGAGAGATAAACAACAAAAACGATTTGGCGGAAAGGGAGTTGCAAAGGCCGTTGAAAACGTGATCAGCATCATCGGTCCTTCAATAAAGGGCCGGGATGCTTTAGAGCAGTTAACCATTGACAAACAGATCGTTGATCTTGACGGGACTCCCAACAAGTCAAAGCTTGGGGCAAATGCAACGTTAGGCGTATCTATGGCTGTTGCAAGGGCTGCGGCATCTGCCTCTGGTTTGCCCCTCTACCGCTATTTAGGAGGAATAAATGCCAGATATCTTCCGTTTCCCATGATGAACATAGTAAACGGTGGAGCACATGCCGCCAACAATCTTGATATTCAGGAGTTTATGATAGTTCCGGTTGGTGCAGAGACAATCGCTCATGCAGTTCGCATGGGTTCGGAAATTTTTCACAACCTCAAGAAGATATTGAAAGAAAATGGTCTAAACACCTCTGTTGGTGATGAGGGCGGTTTTGCACCAAACCTCGATGCCAACGAAGCAGCAATAAAATTCATCATCAATGCCATTGAGTCTGCCGGTTACACTCCTGGAAAAGATATTGGACTTGCATTGGATTCAGCCGCATCAGAATTTTTTGAGGACGGAAAATACAATCTTAAGTCAGAAAACAAAATACTTAATTCAAGTGAAATGATCGATTATTATTCAGATTTAATTGATAAATATCCAATTATTTCCATTGAAGACGGTCTTGCAGAACAGGATTGGAAAGGCTGGGAATTAATGACCAGCCGTCTGGGGACTTCTATTCAGATTGTAGGTGACGACATTTTTGTAACAAATCCGGAAATTTTCCGCAAAGGGATTGAGCAGGGGATTGGAAACAGCATCCTTATTAAATTAAATCAGATTGGAACCCTCACAGAAACACTTGATGCCATTGAAATGGCAAAACAGGCTGGATACACAACTGTAATTTCTCACAGATCCGGTGAAACAGAAGATACCTTCATTGCGGATCTTGTTGTCGGCATAAACGGAAAACAGATAAAGACAGGTTCCTTATCCAGAACAGACAGGGTTGCTAAATACAATCAGCTTATCAGAATTGAAGAGGAACTTGGAGAAGGTGCCAGGTTTCCATGCGAACTGTTCACTTCATAAGCATATCCGCTGTACCTTTGAAAAACAGCTCTTCCGCATAATTTCTGCGCCAGGCTCAAATTATAATTCTCAAAACATTTAATCTGTTACAGCGGTTGATTTTTTCGTCTTCCAAGCCTGCCGCATCCGATGCGCAGACTGGGAAGACGAAAATGCAACCGCAGATGCAACGTTTTGCACAACCGGATGAATCCTGCTTATATATTTTGAAGACAGCAATAATGCGCCGATTTATGAAAAAATCGTTTATTTTTTATTTAAGCCTTTTAATCTTTGGATCTTTTCATGATGCAGCAAATGCCTATGTATTAAAAGGAATTCATATACTGGATTTAATGATCCGGAATCTTGGAAAAGACAAAAGGCTTTTAGTTTCACAAAAACTTGTATTTCATGGAAGCAATCCTGAAAGGGAAAGTATTGAACTTTATGAAACCTTAAGGTACGTTTTTCCGGAAACATTTCGATCAGATATTTTCTCAGGCAATACACAAAGGATTAATATTGTATCAAAAGGTATTGTCCTTACGGTAATCGACCAAAAGATTGTCACTGAATCTGAAACAAAGTTCGATTATTACAAGGATATTCTACTTTACCATTCCAGGATACTTATAAAAAACAGACTTTCCCTTCTTGGGGTTGATGTGTCCGTTTCAAGTTTAGGCCGTTTTCATGACAAGATTGCCTATGTTATCGGTGCAGAATACCCGGAAGAATCAACTTCACAGTTATGGGTTGATAAAGAAAGCTTTCTGCCGATTCGATGGTTGATAATCGGCAAATCAGGTGAAAGAGATGACGATTTTCTTGAAATCAGATATCTCAAATGGCGAAAAATAAAAAAGACATGGTATCCAATGCGTATAGAACTTTTTCAAAATGATGTTTTAGTACGTGAAATCAAGGTAAATAATATTAAGGTAAATCCTTTCTTTCATAAAGATCTTTTTGATATACGAAAGCTTAAATTAAAATGCCTGTCGGCGGTACCTGTTTTACCGTCTAAATATGAATCAAGCGAATTTGATGATGTTCGGGAAACCATCGAAGATTTTAGGAAAATGTTTGAATAGTTTGGCATCTTTCAAACTTGGTTTACACTTTTACCTGCCTGCTGCAGGCAGGGATGTTGCTTTCCGCCCGGTTCCCATGCTCTTTGCGTGGGAACCCATATAGTATGCATTCCCGTGCTGGAGTGTGGGAACGAGAAACGAGAAGGCGAAGACCTTAAAAAATGTAAACTGCTTTTAAGCATTTATGAAAGATGTCAATAGCTTATAACTTGCGCCTGTTTGATCCCCCATTTTTGCCTGGTCTCGACATCAGGCGGGGCCAAAGACGGGCTAATAAAATTGGGATCGTAGCGACTTATGGCTTTTCAGACGAAATTCATATTTATTACAGGCGGTGTTCTTTCTTCTCTTGGTAAAGGACTTGCCTCTGCATCAATAGGAGCACTTCTTGAAAGCCGCGGGCTTTCAGTAACTTTTCAGAAACTCGATCCATATATTAATGTTGATCCTGGAACCATGAATCCTTTTCAGCATGGAGAGGTTTTTGTAACAGATGACGGCTCGGAGACGGATCTTGATCTTGGCCATTATGAACGATTCAGCAATGCAAAATTAGGCAAAAACAACAATTTTACCACGGGAAAAATATACTATTCGGTTATTACCAGGGAACGTCGGGGAGATTACCTGGGCGGCACTGTTCAGGTAATTCCGCATATCACCGACGAAATTAAAAGAAGTATCAGGCTCGTGGCCAAAGACGCGGATATCGTTATTGTAGAGATTGGGGGAACCATTGGCGACATTGAAAGTCTGCCCTTTCTGGAAGCAATACGCCAATTCAGAACGGATGCGGGCAAAGAGAATGTACTTTATATTCATCTTACACTTGTCCCTTATATTCCAACCGCAGGAGAAGTCAAAACAAAACCGACCCAGCACAGCGTTAAGGAACTGAGAAGCATTGGAATTCAGCCTGACATACTCCTCTGCCGAACCGACAGATATCTTGCCGATAATATTAAATCCAAATTGGCCCTTTTTTGCAACGTCAGCGTAGATGCTGTGATTACAGCAAAAGATGTCAAATGCATTTATGAAGTGCCGATGGTTTTTCACAAAGAAGGACTTGATGATAAGATTATTGAATTACTTCACATCTGGACAAGAAATCCCCGTCTGGAAGCCTGGGAAAATCTTATAAAAAAAATAGAATCAGCGAAAAATTCTGTAAATATCGCTATCATAGGAAAATATGTTAATTTGACGGAATCCTATAAAAGTCTGAACGAAGCCCTTAATCATGGCGGAATTTCCAATGCCTGCAATGTTAATCTTATCTTTGTTGATTCAGAAAAAATAAATGATCATACTTGCGAACAGCTTTTGTCTGTCAGCGATGGTATTCTGGTACCTGGCGGGTTTGGGTCGCGGGGTATTGAAGGAATGATCATTGCAGCTAAGTACGCAAGGGAAAACAAAATACCCTTTTTTGGAATATGTCTCGGAATGCAGGTGGCGGTTATTGAATTTGCACGCAATGTTGCAGGTATGACAGATGCCAACAGCATTGAGTTTGACAAAAATACGTCCTGTCCTGCCATCTGTCTGATTTTAGAATGGTATGATGAAAAAACCGATACTATTCAGATACGCAACAATACTTCCGACAAAGGCGCGACCATGCGGCTTGGCGCTTATCCATGCCGGCTGAAAGAAGGATCTGTTGCACATAAGGCCTATGGAACACTTGATATTTCAGAACGACATCGTCACAGATACGAATTCAATAACAAATATAAAGAAAATTTCGAAGAAAAGGGTTTGGTCGTCAGCGGTATTTCTCCGGATGGCGAGCTGGTAGAAATAGTTGAGTTCAAAGATCATCCATGGTTTCTTGGATGTCAGTTCCATCCGGAATTCAAGTCAAAACCGATGAACACACATCCATTATTTAAAAATTTTATTAAAGCTTCAACCGATTATGCTGAAAAAAGGAAAAGTTAACTT
>CAZRLQ010000204.1:0-4763 GCA_964600725.1 uncultured Desulfobacterales bacterium | reverse complement strand
TATTCCACCTCGGCCTTAATCCAGACATGATAGCGAGTGTTATCTTCCACTCCATAAAAAACATGCTGATTTTTGATGCTATCGCCCTGTTTCCACTGTTTTTGCACTTGCAACCTTAACCGATTCGGTATAGTGTTTAAAATATAGTTAAGTTTGATATTTACGGAAAAACTGTTTAATTACAGGCAACAATCTTCTCATATCAGATCGAACTGATTTTGTTTTGCATTTTAGATTTTTTTTTCTTATATGGATACTCAGCGGCCGACGTTAGAACCAACCTCAAATAATGAAACATTTTGAAACCGGCTTTTCGGGAATAAATATTTTTTTAAAATAATTACATCGGCAAAGGGTTAAGAATAAAAGGTGAATGGATAATAGTTTATTTTTTCTTAATTTTTAAACCAAAATTTTTTTAGAAGAAGGGAGATGGTTATGAGTAAATCTTATTTTAAGGCGTTATCTTTTCTTATTATCAGCGCCATGTTGGTAAGTTGTGCTGTCCAGAAAACTGAAAAACGTAAAATCGGGTTTAAACCTTGTAAATTTCCGGCTGGCCAGTATAGCCAAAAAGTAGATAATTTTTTAGTAATCCTCGACGCTTCATCCTCCATGGGTTTTTCTTATAAGGGAGAAGCAAAAATAGATCTTGCCAAAGATATTTTGAGCCGTATGAATCAGACGATTCCTGATTTAGAAATGAGCGCCGGCATAAGGACTTTTGGAACAGGTATCTTGCCGTTTGGCAAAAGAACCGAGCTTATTTACGGAATGAAAAAATATTCTAAAACATATTTTGAGAAAGCCTTGCAAAGTGTAAACACGACCGGAGCAAGCCCCTTGTCTTATGCGATAAATGCTGCATCTGAAGATTTGAAATCCACTCAGGGAAATACCGCCCTCATTATCGTAAGTGACGGGAAGGAAATGGACAACGCCCCTGTCGATGAAGCCAGGAATATAAAAAAGCGGTTAGGTGATAGGCTTTGTATTTATACAGTTCTGATAGGGGATGATACAGAGGGCAAAAAACTTATGGAGGAAATTTCCAGTATAAGCGAATGCGGTTTTTCAGCAAATGCGGATGATATCTCTATGAGCAAGGATATGGCTGGTTTTGTGCAAAAAGTATTTTTAGCAGAAGCTGCCATACCTTTAGATAATGATGGCGATGGTGTACCGGATAGTCTGGACATGTGTGCAGACACACCTCCCGGCGTTAAAGTAGACGCGTCGGGCTGCCCGCTGGATACAGATGGAGACGGTGTTTATGATTATCTGGACAAATGTCCGGATACACCGCTGGGTGCATCTGTTAGTTCAGATGGATGTCCTCTTGATTCTGATGGAGATGGGGTTTACGATTATCTGGATGAATGCCCTGATACCCCTAAAGGCGCCTCAGTCAACAAAAAGGGATGTTGTGTTATAGGCGGGGCAACATTGTTTGATACTGCAAAATGGGAAATTAAAACTCAATTCCATTCGGGCCTTGATAAGGCGGCGGAGATAATTAAAAAGAATCCATCCCTGAAAATAGAGATACAGGGCCATACCGACAACAGGGGTTCGGAAAGATACAACAAGCAGCTCTCTGAAAATCGTGCAAAGGCGGTTATGAAGTATCTGGTAGAAAAGGGGATTGAACAAGATCGTCTAAAGGCTGAGGGATTCGGTTTTTCACGGCCAACGGCAACAAACAAAACACCTGAAGGCCGGGCAGAGAACCGCAGGGTTGAACTAAAAGTAATTCGTTAAAAGATAAATTTTTACAAGGCGATTGAGCCTTTATAATAATAGTGGGTTTGAAAGTCGCTTCAGCCCATTTCCTTACGTTAACTGCTTGCTACTCCTTTTGTGGGTGGTAAGCAGCAAAAAGGGAAAACAACTTTTATGAAGAAAACTGTAATAAAGGGAACGGGGCGTTACGTGCCGGAACGTGTTGTAACTAATGAAGACCTGATGCAGTGGATGGATACATCTGATGAGTGGATAACGCAGCGCACCGGCATCAAGCAGCGTCATTGGATACCTGAAGCCGGCGGTACATGTTCTTCAGATCTTGGATTTGAAGCCTCAAAGATTGCTTTGGACCGGGCGGGTTGGAAGCCCGAGGATATTGATTTTATTATTTTTGCAACGCTCAGTCCTGATCTTGATGCACCTGGTGCTGGTTGTCTTGTCCAGCATAAACTTGGATTAAAAGCAACACCTGCGCTCGATATTCGTCAGCAATGTACGGGTTTTATTTATGGTCTGGCAACAGCAGATGCATATATTCGCAGCGGACTTGCAAGCAGAATTCTTTTTATCTGCGCAGAAGTTCACAGCACGCTGATCGATATTTCCACAAGGGGACGAGATATTGCAACTCTATTTGGTGATGGAGCAGGTGCGGTATGTCTTGAAGGAATTGAAACTGAAAAACCGGTCGGCGTTCTTGCATCCGTACTTCACTCCCAAGGTGAATTTGCAGGAAGTCTTATGCTAAAACATCCGTCATCAAGGTATAGACAGTATTATACCGAAGATATAATAAAGATAGAACGTCCACGTCCATATATGGATGGAAAAACGATATTCAAGACAGCAATAAGAAGATTGCCTGAAGTTGCAAATGAAGCTATGGATAAGGCAGGGCTTTCGATTGACGAGATCGATCTCATTATACCTCACCAGGCAAATCTGCGAATCAACAAGGCTGTTGAAAAGTCGATGGATCTGCCTGAAGGAAAAATATTCAATAACATGCAGCGTTATGGGAATACAACCGCTGCAAGCATCCCTATTGCATTAGACGAAGCCATTGAAATGAACCTTGTCGGCAGTGGAAGCAGGGTTCTTTTTTTCGGGCTTGGAGCTGGTTTGACGTGGGGGTGTGTTGCTTACAGTTTTGAGTAAGAGTCTGTCAGAGCAGTTGCTTGACTGAATAACGGTCTTGATTTTTATCACCGCCGGATACATTTCCTGCGTCCTGGTGCATGAGGTTTCCCCAAAACACCAACAAAAGGAGGGCAAAGATGCTGAACCAGAGGGATGTAAGGCCTGAACTCGAAAAACTTGGATTTAATAACGTAGGGTATATTTACAGGAATGCTTCGACGCCTCAACTTTATGAAGAGATAGTCCGGAGGCAGGAGGGAAATATAGCGCATTTAGGACCTGTGGTGGTCAGAACAGGGCACCATGTAGGCAGATCTCCAAATGACAAGTTCATCATAGAGGAACCCAGCAGTCTGGATAAGATTTGGTGGGGCAGTGTGAACAAGGGGATGAAAGAAGAAAGGTTCATGCACCTTTTTTACAGGCTTCAGGCTTATCTTCAGAATAAGGATGTCTTTATTCAGGATTGTTATGCAGGGGCGGATCCTGAATATAAGGTGCCGATCAGAGTCATCACCGAGACCGCCTGGCACAACTTATTTGCCCGGAATATGTTTATTCAGACAAAGAGTCCGGAAGAGGCACAGGGTCATAAGCCCATGTTTACGGTAATAACTGTGCCAAGATTCCATGCTCTTCCTGAGCTGGATGGAACAAGTTCAGAGGCCTTCATCCTTTTGCATTTAGGTAAAAAACTTGTCCTTATTGGTGGTACAAGCTATGCAGGGGAAATAAAGAAGGCTGTTTTTACGATTATGAATTATATTCTGCCCCAGGAATCCGTACTTTCCATGCACTGTTCAGCAAATGTTGGAGAGAAAGGAGATGCCGCCATATTTTTCGGACTCTCCGGTACAGGCAAAACGACTCTTTCAGCCGATCCTGCCCGAAAGTTAATCGGTGATGACGAGCATGGCTGGAGCGATCGGGGGATATTCAATTTTGAAGGGGGATGTTATGCCAAGGTAATAAAGCTTTCAAGGGAGGCAGAGCCGGAAATCTACGAGTGTACCCGTAAATTCGGCACAATCCTGGAAAATGTTGGAATGGACTCCAATTCAAGGCGACTGGACTTAGATGATGACTCTTTAACCGAAAATACCCGGGCCGCATATCCTATAACACATATTCCAAGTGCTGTTCGTGAAGGGGTTTGCGGGCATCCGGAAAATATTGTCATGCTGACCTGTGATGCTTTTGGAGTGATGCCGCCGGTAGCGCTGCTTACACCCCAGCAGGCGGTTTACCATTTTCTTACCGGATATACGGCCAAGGTGGCTGGAACCGAAGTCGGGGTTAAAGAACCCCAGGCAACATTCAGCGCCTGTTTTGGTGCCCCGTTTATGGCATTGCCGCCCACAGTCTATGGAAATCTTCTTATGAAAAAAATTCAGACCCACAAGGTTAAATGCTGGCTGCTGAATACGGGATGGTCAGGTGAGCCTTATGGTAAAAGTGAAAGAATAAAGATCGCCTATTCCAGGGCATTTGTAAAAAATATATTAGAAGGCACCTTGGCGCAAGGAGAATTTGAAACCGACCCGCTGTTCGGATTTATGATTCCAAAGGCCTGCAAAGGGGTTGTCTCCGGCGTTCTGAATCCAAGGAACTCTACCTCAGATAAAGATGGGTATGAAAAACGGGCAAAAAAGCTGACATCAGATTTTAAAGAAAATTTTAAACAGTTTGAAAATAAAGTTTCAAAGGAAATATTGAAGACAATGCCGTGAATGCAAATAAGGAACGGGGACGAAATAACTTCCCCAACCATAAAATTTCCCAAAATACAAAAAAATTTTAATGCTCGTAGGGGCAACCACAGGGGGTTTGCCCCTACTATTTTGCACTAATATGCATCACGGCTTCAGGTGATGCCT
>CAZRLQ010000203.1:0-4774 GCA_964600725.1 uncultured Desulfobacterales bacterium | reverse complement strand
GAAACATGAGGCAGATATAATCATTTCGCGAAAACTGAATGCAGGATTTAGGTCTTAAATTTCAGCTAAAAGTGTAAACTACTTTTGCAGCATTTATGAAGGATGCCTTAATAGGTACAACAAAGCCTGAAAATAAAGAAGCGATTGGCGTCTATTTTATAAATCACTGATATTTCCTGTTCAAATTAAAAATTCATCATTATTCATATAAACCACCTGCGGTTATTTTTAAATTTCTCAATACAGAAACAAGTTTAAAATCGGGTTTGCAAGATGTCTGGATTTTGGGCAATACCTGATATTTCCCGGCAATAATCTTAATTCTGTCTTTGGACTTGACTAAAAAAAGTTTCATTGTTCCGACAAATAAAGATCTGTCGGCAATTTTTACAATCTGGTCAAATAAAACGACATAAGTTTTATTATGCTTTAGAATTAAAAGATTTTTCAATTCTAAGAAAAAATTATCATGAAAAGTGCTAAAAGATGTTTTTGCTCTGTTCCAGTCAGACCACCATGAGATATCAGGGGTATAATCTCTGTCATAAAATTTCAGGAAGTTCTGATAAGTTCCTGTTTTTAGAGCAGAATTCCAACTTAAAAGAAAACTCAAGACAGCATCTTTAATACCATTAATTGAATCAACAGACGAATAAGTAATTTTTTTTACTATTATAAGAGGTGTTCTGTTTAAGATGATAAGCTTAGCAATCATATCTATGTCGGAATTTTTAAGCACTATGCATCCATTTGAATTTCTTGCTTTTAACGGCTTGTTTATTCCATGCAGCCAGATCGCATTGCCGCTTAGGCCGTTCATAAGATCAAGAAGATTAGGATAATCAATGGGAAAAGCCCTTGTACCATAGGTGGGTGAAAGATCATTCTTATTATACTCATTGGTAAAAAAATAAATTCCTTCGGGTGTTTTTTTATCTCCGGATTTAAGTTTAGCTCCTGGAACTTTGCCGGTTGAACAGTTCACAGAAGATATTTTTTTGTATGACCCATTATAAGAATAAAGAAATAACTTCTGGGTATCCTTTTCCACAATAATGACATATTGAGGTCTGTTGGTTGACTCTAACAAGACAAGATTATCCGGAATTTCCTTTAAATTACCGTCTGTACCGTCAGCCCACCCATATGTAGATATAAGGGACAAAACCAAAACAGATATACTGAATTTTTTTAACTCGACCTTAGTCATTTTTAGTAACTGCTCAGTATTCATCCATAAACAGGATCATTTATGGATGAATACTACCTAAATACAACGCACATGCAGGCTCGGCCTTTTGAAACTATACAGAATCAATCGGAAAGAAAAACCTGAACAGCATCTCCTTTTTCAGCGTTGAAATATTCTTTTGCACTGCCGGTATTTACCGCCAGTTCAATATAGCCTCGGCTCCCTGTAATAGCAAGCGGTTCTCCTGGTATTGCCGTTTGATAATTATTTGACAGCCCGGATAATTGATATTTACCTATTTTAACCTGTATTTTTTTTTCAGTACCCGGCAGACAAAACTTTTTGAAAAGTTTTAAATCAATATTTGTAATCAGATTGCCAAAACGATCAATAGAAACAATACTTCCTGCAAGCTCTCCATTTTCTAAAAGACAGGGCTTTTCTATTTCCAAATAAACCAGGCTTTCAGGATCAGCCGGCTGTCCAAGTTGATCTATTTTCACACCGGCGGATAAGTGAGCCGCAACAGGTGCAAATATATCACGGCCATGGAATGTATTGCTTACAGGTTCAAGAAAATATTTTGAATTTTCAACCTTGATAACGGAACTTATCTCATTATCTTCCATTAACAAGGTTAGAACTCCATTATTGGGAGCGATGAATATATGGTTCGATTTTTCAAAAGCTAACACAAAACGGCTGGTTCCGACTCCTGGATCAACGACAATCACATGGACTGTATCTTCAGGAAAATATTTATAAGAAGATTTAATCATGTATGCGGCTTGTATTAGGTCCTGAGGATCTACCTGGTGGGAAATATCAACA
The DNA here is from genome assembly GCA_964600725.1 of uncultured Desulfobacterales bacterium. Taxonomy (GTDB): domain Bacteria; phylum Desulfobacterota; class Desulfobacteria; order Desulfobacterales; family CAZRLQ01; genus CAZRLQ01. Next base: position 2,751 of record CAZRLQ010000203.1, on the reverse strand, counting down.
ATTACAGCAGAAGGATCGATAGAGAGTATAACTCCCTTCATTATTCCCGCGTATTCATCTTGAATTCCAAAATCGGTTGTTAGCGTAATTACAGACATGAAAAATAAAGAGGTCATTGAAAATATTCAATTCCGTTAAAATTCAAGTCTGCCTGTTTCTGCGGCTGAGGCTCAGGCAGGGAAGTCGAAAATATGGCGGCAAAGATTTTTACGTCATGATGCAAATTTGAATCTGACCTGTCTGCGCAAACCAGGTTTCTCACGGCACCGATTCTAAAAATTTAAATCCGAACCTGCCGCAAAAATCGGCCAAAAGGAGGTTTTGGGGAAATATCTCTCAGGAAAACAATTTTCTTTGATAACCAAATCCAAGATGTTTATAGCCGGTTTCTGTTGCTTTTCTTCCTGATGAAGTTCTGATAATCAGCCCTTGTTTTAAAAGATAAGGCTCAACAACATCCACAAGTGTGTCGGTCTCTTCCTGCAAGGTAGCAGCAATAGCTTCTATTCCGACAGGACCGCCGTCATAAAATTCTATTATGGTTTTCAAATAGCGCCGGTCAAGATTCGTCAGCCCTATCTTATCAACTCCCTCCAGTGACAAAGCCGCCTTCACTGTCTCTTTTGTTATATTACCATCGGCACGAACCTGACTATAATCCCGCACCCGCTTAAGAAGCCTGTTGACTATTCTTGGTGTTCCTCTGGATCGTTTTGAAAGGTCGACTGCGGCATCATTTTCGATCTTTATACCTAACAAAGCTGCTGAACGTTTTATAATTAAAGCCAGATCCTTTTCATTATAAAAATCAAGACTTCTGAAAATGCCGAATCGATCTCTCAATGGTTCGGATAAAAGACCGACTCGAGTAGTTGCTCCAACAAGAGCAAAATGTTTAAGCCGAAATCTGTGGCTGCGGGCATTAACTCCCTTGTCAAATACGAAATCAATTGCAAAATCTTCCATGGCGGGATATAAAAACTCTTCAACTGTCTTGGGCATACGATGTATTTCATCAATGAACAATACATCTCCTTCTTCAAGGTGTGTCAGGATACCTATCAGATCCCCCCCTTTTTCCAAAGCAGGACCGGAAGTGATTACAATTTGTCCCCCCATTTCATTGGCAATTATATGAGCCAAAGTTGTTTTGCCGAGACCGGGAGGGCCATGAAAAAGAACATGGTCCAGCGGTTCTTTTCGGTGCTTGGCAGCTTCAATTGCTATTTTAAGCATTTCAACGGCTTCAGGCTGACCAACATAGTCTGAAAGTCGTTTTGGCCGCAAGGACAGGATATCTGATTCCAGATCAACAGGAATACTCGAACCTGAAAGAATTTTGTCTTTACCGGAAGAACCCGAAAAAAAATTCTTGGTCAAAAATTTATTCTCCACGATAGATTTCCTCAAACAGCTCTTCTGGAGTTGAAATAAACTCGTTTCGCTTCATCGCATTTGCAATCATTGCATTGGACACTGTTCTGTTGTATCCTAACTGACTTACAAGTACAGTCAATACCTGTTCGATAAAATCTTGCGAAGTATCAAAACTGTCTCTCTCCTCTTCACGAATCAACGCAAATTTACCCATTCTGCCTTCGAGCGTTGCAATAATTTTCCGGGCGGTCCTCTCTCCTATTCCTTTTAATTGCTTAAGTTTGTTAACATCTTTTGATTCAATTGCTCTTGAAACTTCGCGAACAGAAATATTTAAGGCTTTAGCAGCCTTGAGGGGCCCAATTGCTCCAACAGATATAAAATGTTGAAAAAATTCTTTTTCCGCTTCAAGATTAAACCCAATCAAAACCGGTTTCGGCTGACGTTCGGTCTGGTAATAATAAATATAAAAAGAGACTTTTTCACCGGCCTTTTTTGCCCTCAGTCCTTTCATAACAATTGCTGGAAGAAGAACCTCATATCCGATATTATTCGCAAGAATAAGTGCTCGATCCTCTTCTATTTTTAAAAGTTTGCCTTCTATGTATCCTATCATTTTTATTTTTGGAAACTATTTTTGGTAACGAAACAAACCGATAAGCGCTAATGCAGTTGCATCAGAAACATGGTAAGAATTCAAGGGAGTTGAAATATTTAGAAAGTATCTTACGGCTTCCTCTAATTGCAGCTTGCTGGCATTTCCGTTTCCAGTCAAAACCTGCTTGGCCTCACGAACCGGAATTTCTTTAACATTCAAGCCGGCTTGATTTGCAGCGAGAAGAATAACACCTGTAACTTTTCCCAAAATTATCCCGGCCTTTGGATATTTTTGCATAAAAAAAATATCTTCAACAATCATAATATCTGGTTTTTCATCTTTTAATATGGAAAGAATTTGTGCAAAAATAGAGTCAAGCCGTTCCGGCAATGGCGTTGCTTTATCTGTATTAATAACACCAAAAGAATAATCATTGACTTTAAGCCCGGCGCCCCTTATAATTCCTATACCTGTTTCAGCCAGTCCAGGATCTATGCCTATAATTTTTACCATGTCATATATTGACCTCAGTGTTACATTCAAGGTTGCAACGCAAACAGATCGCGTCGCGGTATCGCTGCCGTCACTAAGAAATAATCTTTGCAAAACGCCCTTTCGCCCAACTTTTGCGCCTGCCTGTGCATGTCCCTTGTCTGTGTCGCAACCGCGATCTGCCTGCTGCGGGCAGGCGCACGCAGACAGGTCAGGTTCAAATTATAATACCTAAATCCTGCATTCAGTTTTCGCGAAATGATTATATCTGCCTCATGTTTCAG
>CAZRLQ010000202.1:0-4841 GCA_964600725.1 uncultured Desulfobacterales bacterium | reverse complement strand
AAAAGCGGCGCTCCCGCAGGGCTTGGGTTTTTGCGGAATATAATGGCGGAATTCCCTTGATTCTGATTCATCAACAGGGGGAATGTTAATTATATGCAGTATTATCAGTTAACAGGCTGAAACATGAGGCGAATATAATCATTTCGCGAAAACTGAATGCAGGATTTAGGTTTAAAATAAAAGAGAAAGATGTCTAAGTTCAATATTATTTCCAAATCTCAAGAAACAAATGCAAGGGCAGGGATTCTGCAAACTTTGCACGGTCATATCAGAACGCCTGTTTTTATGCCCGTTGGAACTATGGCTACAGTAAAGTCCCTGACACCGGATGATCTTCTGAATTGCGGGGTTCAGATCATTCTTGGCAATACCTATCATTTGTACTTAAGACCAGGCTGTGAGGTGATAAACTTATTTTCCGGTATACATGGATTCATGAACTGGCACAATCCTATTTTAACAGACAGCGGTGGATTCCAGATTTTTTCTCTTGCAAAGTTTGCCACTATAAATAAAAATGGAGTTTTATTTCAATCACATATCGATGGATCAAAGCATTTGCTGACCCCTGAAAAGGCGGTTGAAATACAACTCTGTTTTGATTCGGATATTATGATGTGTCTGGATCAGTGCATAAAATATCCTGCCACCAGAGAAGATAGTTTAAAAGCCTTGAAACTCACTTCAATCTGGGCAAAAAGATGCAAAAAGGCATGGAAAGAAAATAAAAATGCCGATAATAAGCTGTTCGGCATTGTACAGGGAGGAATGTTTAAAGATCAGCGTGAAATTTCGTTAAACGATCTGGTTGAAACCGGGTTTTCCGGTTATGCAGTCGGAGGACTCAGCGTTGGAGAACCAAAGGATATTATGCTTGATATTGCCGACTTTACACTATCGAAACTTCCGGATGAAAAACCGAAATATATTATGGGTGTCGGGAGTCCCGAAGATCTTGTTGAAATGGCGGGATTTGGAGCAGATATGTTCGACTGCGTTATGCCTACCCGAAATGCTCGAAACGGCCAGTTGTTTACAGATTACGGCACGATAAATATCAGCAATTCATGTCACAAAGAAGACACAAATCCTGTTGATCCTGAATGCAGGTGCTATACATGCCAAAATTATTCAAGGGCTTATCTGCGTCACCTCTACCTGGCAAAAGAACTTCTTTCCTACCGTTTGAACACGATCCACAACATTTACTACTACACCTGTCTTATGGAAAAAATAAGAACCGCTATCTGCGGCAACAGGTTTAGTGAATTTAGAAAAGACTTTTATAGAAAACGAAAGGCATCCTTCATTCTGTAGTTTACACTTTTTCAACATAGACGGATGCCGGCCATTAGCTGTCAGCGGCTGACTATTAGGTAAAAACTTGTACAAAAACGTACTGTTAAGCTAAAACCTAACGGCTAATAGTTAGCCGCACAAATCATATTTTGCAGTCAACCAAAGGCTGATTGTCCAACTTTTAAGGAAAACCGCACGGGTAAATCAAACCATATCGAATTGAAATCAATGCGGTCTGAAGTATAAATTCAATACATAAGGAGATATATTGTGGAAGAGAAAATTCAAAAGGTAATAAAAAAAATCAGACCGATGCTTCAGGCGGATGGAGGTGATGTTGAATTTGTAGATGTCACAGATGGAGTTGTAAAAGTTCGCCTTCAAGGCGCATGCGCTGGATGCCCCATGTCTCAAATGACTCTTAAAATGGGAATAGAGAAACTTTTGAAAAAGGAAATTCCAGAAGTAAAGTCAGTTGTATCTGCAGAATAGAATTGTGAAAATAAAAATCCCCGCAGCAGACTGCGGGGACCTAGTGAATGTTCCCCTCCTGAAGCCTAAATTTATGATGGGCTTTTAGCAGGTCAAAGCCTGTCGGCCCTGCCTGCCGCAGGCAGGGCCGACAGGTCGTTCAGGAAGGGTACTTCTCGGCGAAAAAGTTAAACCTAAGTTTCAAATAGTTAAGAACCATGGTCCAAAGGACAGGCCGCGTTTCTTGATGCCGATATATCCTCAACCATGACAATAGCAAAAAAAATCAATAAGATATTGACTCGATCCTCATGGATTCGCAAGATGTTTGAAGAAGGCGCCCGGCTTAAGGAAGAGTATGGTGCCGGTAATGTATATGATTTCAGTCTTGGAAATCCGAATATAAGACCGCCTGATAAATTTTTTGAAATACTTAAAGAAATAGCGATCTCTTCCGGCAATCGGGATCATCTTTATATGCCTAACAGCGGTTATCCCCATGTACGCAAAGCCGTGGCTAATTATCTTTCCGTGCAGGAACAGACGGATATTTCCGGCAGCGAAGTTATTATGAGCTGCGGTGCTGCAGGAGCCCTTAATGTTATCCTTAAAGCGATACTCGATCCTGGTGATGAGGTTATTACACCAACGCCTTATTTTGTGGAATACGATTTTTATGCAGATAATCATGGAGGTATTTTAAGGACGGTAAATACAAAGACGGATTTTACTCTTGATATCGATGCCATTTCCAATGCCGTAAATTCAAAAACAAAGGCGGTGATCATAAATTCACCGAACAACCCGACTGGTCAGATATACTCAGAAGAGAGTTTAAATGAACTCGGATATCTTTTGGAATCAAAGGGAAAAACTTTTAATAGAACCATCTATCTGATATCTGACGAGCCGTACCGTAAAATTATATATGATGGGTTAAACATGCCGGGAATCTTCAAATGTTACAAGGAGAGCCTGATAGCCGCCTCATATTCCAAGGATCTCTCAATTGCCGGCGAACGTATAGGGTTTGCCGCTGTTAATCCAGAGCTTACTTTTAAGGAAGAAATTCTGGAAGGATTGGTGCTTGCAAACAGAATCCTCGGATTTGTCAATGCCCCTGCGCTTATGCAGAGAGTAATAGCCTCTTTACAGGGAGTCAGTGTAAATATATCTGAATATGAAAGAAAAAGGGGTATTTTATGTGAAGGTTTGACAAATTGTGGTTACGAATTTATCAAACCAGCAGGCGCTTTTTATCTTTTCCCCAAATCGCCTGTTCCAGATGATATAAAATTCATCCAAATGCTTCAGGAAGAATTGATACTCGCTGTTCCCGGCAGCGGGTTCGGCGCACCAGGCTATTTCAGAATAGCCTTTTGCGTAGATGATAAAACTATAATTAATTCTTTTTCCGGATTTAAAAGGGCTATGGATAGAATTGCTTAATCGGTTAAACTGCTTTGGTGGGGAGGGGTATGGGACGCGGGGGTGCTGGAACTCTCCAATTAATTCGCAATTCAGGTTTTGACCCCCAATCCGTTGTGCTGATATTAGGTGACGTTTGATTTCCCGGCATCCTTCATAAATGCTCAAATCTGGTTTACGCTTTTAACGGCATCTTTGCCTGCTGCATGCAGGTAAAAAGCGTAAATCCAAAAAGCGTAAACCAGGTTTGAAGAATACCTCAAGAAGCTAAATGACTTTTTCCCTGACTAAATCTTTAATCTCCTCTTCCGTGATTCCCATATCTTTCAGTATCTCTTCGGTATGTTCTCCAAGAATGGGGGGTGCTGATCTTATTTGGGCAGGTGTTTCTGAAAATTTACCGGGAAAATTTAATTGACGGATTTTACCTTCCACCGGATGTTCTACCTCCAGAACCATGTTTCTGTGCATGACCTGGGGGTGCGAAAATGTTTCGCCAAAAGTGTTTACCGGTTCAAAGCAGCAGTCTACATCCTTAAGATAATCAACCCACTGATCCTTTGTGCGGGTTAGAACAATCTTCGCTATCTCGCCAATCAGTTCTTCTGCGGCTTTGCCCGAAGCATACTGTTTTTCAATTAAGTCCTCTCTTTCGATTGCCCGGCAAAAAGCTGACCAGAACTGAGGTTCAAGGGCTCCAAGCGAAACATACCTGTCATCTTTTGTTTTGTAAATATTATAGCAGGCGAATTTACCGTTCAGCATCTCATCCGCCGGCTTGGGACTAATTCCATCGGCAAAAAATTTTCCTGCATACATTGACAGCCATGAAAGGGCTCCGTCCATCATTGAAATATCAATGTACTGTCCCCTGCCTGTTTTTTCCCTGGCTATAATTGCAGCTAAAATGCAAAAGGCTGACAAGATCGCACCTCCTCCAATATCTGCGATCTGTACCCCGGGTATAACCGGCTTTCTATCTTTACCGCCGGTAAAGCCTATAATTCCGGCAATTGACAGATAGTTTAGATCATGTCCCGCTCTTTTAACAAACGGCCCATCCTGGCCGTAGCCGGATATTGAACAAAAAACTACTTGAGGATTGATCTCCGCAAGGGTCCGGTATCCAACACCCAGCTTATCCATCACTCCTGGACGAAATCCTTCTATTACAACATCGGCATCTTTGACCAGGCTGAAAAAAATCTCTTTGCCCCTGTCCTTTTTCAAATCGAGCGTAATGCTTTTCTTGTTTCTGTTTATAGCGAGGAAAAAGGCGCTGTCCTGTTTTAATTTAGGAGCAAAATCTCTAATATAATCGCCTTTTCCGGGTTCTTCAACTTTTATAACTTCAGCTCCAAGATCTGCAAGCATCATGGAGCAGTAAGGACCAGGCAAAAGCCTGGTTAAATCAAGAACGCGTATCCCTGATAACGCACTGTTTGAAGAAGTTTTCTTTCCCATTTTATATCTATATCCGGTCGTTAAGTTCAAGCCAAGTTAAAACCCAGATTAAGCAATTTTTTGCACCTAAATTCCGCAAGCGCTGCTTTTGCCTGAGACCTGCCTGCGGCAGGCAGGTGCAGGACATCAAACGCGCAGCCGTATATGTAATACTGCAGGCGTCTGATAACGCAGCAGAT
>CAZRLQ010000201.1:0-4858 GCA_964600725.1 uncultured Desulfobacterales bacterium | reverse complement strand
GGTGCCCATGCCTTGCAGCCAAATCTGTAATTTTCAAGAGAAATGGTAACTATAAGTTTAGGAAGCACTAAAAACAGAAAAACCATTATAAAATACACTAAAAAACTTTTGAGATCGAATTAAAGCGGGAGATTAAATAAAATGACGGGGTTGATAGAAAAGGTATTGGCTGGTGATCTGGTTGCTGCTGCAAAGCTGATAACCATGGTTGAAAATAACAGAGATGATGCCGCCAAAACCATAAAAGAAATTTTTCAGTATACCGGCAATGCTTATATTATCGGGATTACCGGATCTCCAGGGGTTGGAAAGAGCACCCTTGTTTCAGAAATGGTTAGAATTTTCAGAGAGAGGAATCAAACTGTCGGAGTGATTGCCGTCGATGCTTCAAGCCCTTTCACGGGAGGTGCGGTACTGGGAGACCGGATCAGAATGCATAGACATAAACCTGATGATGCCGGTGTTTTTGTGCGGAGTATGGCGACCAGGGGACATTTGGGAGGGGTTTCAGTTGCAACCAGAGATGCATCTTTTGTTATGGATGCGCTGGGCAGAGATGTAATAATTATTGAAACTGTCGGGGTAGGGCAGGTTGAACTGGAAATCGCCAAGATGGCTTATACCACAGTAGTTGCGCTGGCTCCTGGAATGGGCGACAGCATTCAGGCAATTAAGGCCGGAATTATGGAAATAGGGGATATCTTTGTGGTGAACAAGGCTGATCATGATGGTGCTGATGCAACAGTCATGGATATACATAATATGCTTACTTTCAGAACCATTAAGAGTGAGTGGGAACCTCAGATATACAAGACTTCAGCCGTAAGCGGCAAAGGGGTTGCCGAATTTATTGACGGGATTGAAAAACATAAAAGGTATCTTAAGAACTCTGATTTAATAAATAAGAAAAAATATGATAAGGAACAGCTTCTTTATCTCGTTAAAGAAAGGGTGGAAAGGTGGATATTGGCTGACAAATTTGGAAAAGAATATTTTGATAAGTATGTGAAGCGTATTATTGAAAGAGAGGTGGATCCTTATACTGCTTCAGAAAATATTTTAAAAGAGATGGGCTTGCATCAGGTGTAATTCCGGCATTAAAAAACATTTTCGGAGCTGGTCATATTTTCGGCCATTATCAAAAAAGTTTAATCTGTTTCTTTGTAATTGCGAGTAAACTTCTCAAAAAGTTAGGACAACAGTGGGAAAATTACCCTCAACCTTCCTTTTTAAAGGTGAAAGCACATAGGTGGCCGAACTTGTTGAGAGGTTACAATTGTGACTCCTTTTCAATTTGCAGATCATTATAAGAGCGGTAATTATGGGTAATGAAATTATAAGAAAAGATACAGGCCGTATAAGCACTCTTTTTTTCAATCGTCCTGAAAAGAAGAATGCTTTAAATGCAGATGCTCTTTTTGCCCTGGGAGATTTGGTCCTGGAAATTGAAAACGATCATAATATCAGGACAATTGTACTAAGGGGTACAGGTGATGAGGCTTTTACTTCGGGAGTAGATCTTGCCGGAGGAGAAAAAGAATTTAAAAGAACTATAGATGGTTTGCAATATTGTCTTGACAGTCTTATCGGCTATCCATTACCAATAATCAGTATGATTTACGGCTCCGCCATAGGCGCCGGACTCGATATTTCGGTTATTTCAGATTTTCGTATTGCCGCTGAAAATGTCAGATTCGGCGCTCCTTTGGTTAAGCTTGGAAGGACATACTATTTTACTGCGATCGAACGTCTAACCAGGCTTATCGGTCTTGCCGCGGCAAAAGAGATGCTTTTGACCGGAAGATTGATAGATTCTCAAAGATCAAAAGAGATAGGGCTTGTTAATCAGATTGTCAGTTCAGATGAAATTGAGTCAGTTACCTATTCGCTGGCAAATGAACTCGCGGAAGACGCAGCACCTTTAGCTGTAAGGGTTACCAAGCTGACTATTAAAAAATTGTTTCAGGAAAACAGAATTGATCCTTCCTTGGAAAAAGAACTGCACAGCCTTGTAGAACAGATCAATTGCAGCCGGGATGCAAAAGAGGGTATCAGGGCTAAATTGGAGAAGCGCAAGCCGGAATTTAAAGGTATATAGTCAATAATCACACCTTTCGCTAATTTAATGAGTACAAGAAAAAATAGAAAAACGCAAAAATAATCATAGACGCGGAGGATAAACCGATGGATTTTGAAACAATCATTTTAAATAAAGAGAATCATCTTGCAACATTGACTTTTAACAGGCCGGAGAATAGGAATGCCATCAATAGAAAAATGATGGAAGAACTGGCATCGGCTATCGAGGATGTTGCCGCAGATGATGATATGAGAGCTTTGCTCTTCACCGGCGCGGGCAAAGCATTTTGCGCAGGGGCTGATTTTGATATTATGCCCGGTGGCGGGGACACGGATAAACTCATGGAACTGGGGGTTGAAGCTTTGAGACGCTCATATCTTTTTAAAACTGCAAAGAGAATCATTTTGGGTATTCAGCAGATGGAGAAACCAACGATCGCCATGCTGAACGGAGCGGCTGTCGGTGCTGGTTTTGATATCGCATTGGCCTGCGACCTGAGGACAGCAAGCGAAAAGGCAAAGTTTATGTGCGGATTTGTCAAACTCGGTCTTTATCCCGGTTTTGGCGCTGCGTGGCTGTATCCCAGAACAATGGGACTGGCAAAAGCTTTTGAAATGCTGTATACGGGGGATATGATGACGGCAAAAGAGGCAAAAGAGATCGGTATGTTAAATATCCTCTCTTCGCCTGAAGAGCTCGAGGCAGCGACATCCGCCATGGTTAACAAGATTGTAAGCGGCCCTCCGATCGCTATCAGGTTAATGAAGTCCCAGGTTTACAAAGGATTTGAAACAGATTTGAAAACAGCCTTAGATGATGCGGCCATCTGCGAAGCAGTTACCCTTGCGTCAAGAGATCATAGCGAGGGGGTTGCGTCTTTCAGGGAAAAGAGAAGCGCATCTTTTAACGGAAATTAAAATAATATATTTAAAGGAGTAAGCTAAAGATGGATGAAAAGACTGAGAAACGGATTGCACAATTAAGGGAAGCAAAGTCAAAGGCCCTGATGGGGGGCGGGGAAAAGAAACTTGAAGCTCAGCATAAAAAAGGCAAGATGACCGCTCGTGAACGGCTCGATTATTTACTTGATCCGGGAAGTTTTCATGAAACCAACATGCTGTTAGGATATTTAGAAGGCACTCCAGGTGATGGGCTGGTTTGTGGTTTCGGCACTGTAAACGGCAGAACTATCTGCGTTTATTCCCAGGATGCTACAGTCAAGGGCGGATCCATTGGTGCGATGCACGGGTACAAAATGTATAAAACAGCCGAACGGGCGTTAAACCTGGAAGTTCCTCTTGTAGGGCTCCATGATTCTCCTGGCGCCAGGCTTCCCAAATTAGGAGATAGCAAAACCGCCATTGGAGACCTGATGGAAAAAAGTGGTGCAACACTCTTTTATCCCAATACACAAGGTTCCGGACTGGTTCCCCAGATATCGGCGATCTTGGGGAGTTGCGCTGGAATCTCCGTCTATTCACCGGCTTTGACGGATTTTATTTTCATGGTGGATAAACAGAGTCACATGTTTATCACCGGTCCTGCAATGGTAAAGTCTGTTACAGGAGAGGATTTGACTTATGAACAATTAGGCGGAGCGGAAATTCATTGTAAAACAAGTGGTGTTGCTGATGGAAGATTTGCAACTGAATATGAATTGTTAGATGGAATAAAAAATCTTTTGAGTTATCTTCCCCAAAACACAAATGAAGATCCTCCGATACTGGATATAGGTGATGATCCAAACAGAATGGTTGATGAATTGACAGAGATTGTTACACCGGACCCTTCCGGATCATATGATATGCACCAGGTTATCTATGCGCTTGTTGACGGAGGCTATTTTTACGAAATAAAACCCGAATTTGCCGGTGAAATAATTGTCGGATTTGGCCGTATGGGCGGTCAGACAGTAGGAATAGTAGCCAATCAGCCTACAGTATATGCAGGCAGCCTCACTGTGGACAGCTCCGACAAGCAGACCAGATTCATGCGTTTTTGCGATAGCTTTAACATCCCTGTTCTGATGATGGTAGACACCCCTGCATATATGCCTGGAAGCGACCAGGAGCATAGAGGAATAATCCGCCATGGTGCCAAGGTTTTATACGCCCTTTGCGAAGCAACGGTTCCAAGAATCGCCCTGATTATGAAAAAGTCCTATGGAGGCGGAAACCTGGGAATGGGTGCTTTTACCGGTCTTGGGACGGATATGATTTTTTACTGGCCGATTGTTGAAGTCGGTGTTCTCGGTGCGACTGCGTCGGTTGAGCTCCATTTTGGCAAGGAGATCAGGGCATCTGAGAATCCCGAAGAGATGAGGAAGCAAAAACTTGTTGAATTTTCAGAAAAATATTCCAATCCCATGGTTGAAGTATCTGGAAGCTGGGAAATAGAAGATGTTATTGAGCCAAGGGAAACAAGGAAAATTCTGATTGAGAGTTTCAGATATCTTTCAAGTAAAAAGAAACATATAAAGTATAAAAAACGTCATGGGAATATTCCTTTGTAATTTAGTGTGATAGGTAAGCGGACTCACTAAAATTTTAGATATATCCACGGGTATGCCCGCCTTGCCGGGCATACCCGTGGTTTCAGTAAAACCCTTATGCATCATGCATTTGAAGCATATTTTTTTGCAACCTAAATCCTGCATTCAGTTTTCGCTAAATGATTATATCTGTCTCATGTTTCAGCCCGTTAATTGATAATACTGCATATAATTAACATTCCCCCTATTGATGAATCAGAATCAAAGGAATTCCGCCATTATATTCC
>CAZRLQ010000200.1:0-4866 GCA_964600725.1 uncultured Desulfobacterales bacterium | reverse complement strand
CAACGCCTTGTCTTTAAGACAGAAGCCGTCTGCTTCAACTGACGGAGTAGTCACTGTCCCGACTTCTTACATTTTGCCAGTTTTCTTGTGCTCATTGAATTAAAATATATATGTAACCTAAATTCTGCAAGCGCCGCTTTTGCCTGAGACCTGCCTGCGGCAGGCAGGTCTCAGGCAAAAGCGGCGCTCCCGCGGGGCTTGGGTTTTTGCGGAATATAATGGCGGAATTCCCTTGATTCTGATTCATCAACAGGGGGAATGTTAATTATATGCAGTATTATCAATTAACAGGCCGAAACATGAGGCAGATATAATCATTACCCTTATGCACACAGCAAAATTTATATCATTATCTATTGATATAGCATCATAGTTTTTTCGAAAACTCAAGAAATTATACCTCTAAAAATCGGCGAAAGGTGTGTGAATAAGTCTCAAACCAAAATTTTCCATTTTATAGATGTAAAGGCCGTCAACTTTCAAAAATCCGTCTGCTTGTATTGAAGGCACTGGTTGATCTTGAATACCGGTGACCGAAGCTTCGACCTCGACTTTTTTGTTTCCAGGTATGACCTGACCTCGATACATCCATTTATGAACTTTTTCAGTTAAATGTGCAAATACACATTTTTCTGACAAATCCGGCCAACGGTCGATTGCAATGAATCTGAGAAGCTGGAGAAAGGATTCGATTCCAAGAGATCCGGGGCAAACCGGATCCTGATAAAAATGGGCTTTAAAAAACCATTCATCCGGATCAACCATTTTTATTCCGCGGATAAAGCCCAGTCCAAAGGGTCCTCCATCAGGTATATATGTTTCAATCCTGTCAATCATGCGAAGCGCTTTTGCTGGCATGGCAGAAGCTGAATCCGTATAAACTTCAAGACCGTCTCCGGTTTCATCCGGTGAAAAGGGAGGGATATCTTCAAGCTTATATATACGGCTTCTTTTCATCTCATCATCCGCGGGTATGTATATCTGATCTGAAATGTTGCGGATTCCGAGCTGCTTTGCCAGGGCATCTTCTGTAAAAAAACCGAAATATGTATTTCCTTTATATATAATTTTATCTTCTCGAAGAATCCGGGTTTCAAAATGCTCTATGATCATATCTCCTGCTGATGAAACCTGTTTCATAGAGGTGCGCATGGAAAGACGCTTTGAGTCCGGAAAAACATCACTGTATAAAACCATGTTTCCCCCCAGGTTTCTGAATTTAAGATCATTGCTGCTTTGGAGCGCCGATCCTAAGTAGGCTGCCAGCCATCCGCAGGGTTGAAGTGCAATTTCAAGGATCACGCAATATGGCATAATCGGCTGGCGGTTTGCCTTGAAATACCAGGCCTCAGGATCTATATCATATTCCGCTTCTATCCAGCCGCCCGGTTTTAAATCCCATGCATCAGGCTCAATGCGGGTTATTCTGTCCATAAACAGATAGGGCGGACCGGGCAGCCTGGCAATAACCCGCTTTTCATCAAATGGTTCATAAGGCTTTCCGAAAGCTTCGGAAGGCTTTCCGATTGAATATGCGAGTATTTTTTCGCGATCAAAAAGAATTTTTCCATCTGATTTGTCATCTGGTTTATCATCCGGCTCTGTTTCTGCAAGAGTCTCTTCTCTCTTTTTCCATACAGATTCGATCTCTTTACGGGTTGCGTCTGTAATCTTCAGGGAGATATCTTTAAAAAATACAATCCTCTGTCCGTCGGAAAAGATATGTGCATCGGCAATCAGGTACGGTTCAGGCATGTAACCTATCTCTTTTATTTCCGCTTCGTAAATAACATGCTCTGTTTCCGGAGTTACAGGTCCCCGGCATTTCAGGATACTTTTAACACCAGCAACCGGCTCATAACATTTGCCCGCTTTTTCCACCACCCATCCGATCCTTTGGCAGAATATTCTTAATGTATGAGCACAGCATTCATACATTAAGGTTCCGGGCATTACCTTGTCATCTTTGAAGTGACAGGTTAAAAACCAGTCATCCGGATGGATGTCCGTTTCTCCGCGGATTATGCCTGTCCCATATCTCCCGCCCCTGGGATCGATCAGAAGTATCCGGTCTATAAGCTTCATACGGCCGCCCGGCAGTCTCAGCGATTCTGCAATTTTTATTCCGTCAAAAAGATTGCCGAAGCATCCTGCAAGATCTCCGTTTCTAAGTGCTTCCAGGGCATTGTCGTCATAACTTTCAACAAAGGTTGGAACAAGCTCTTTCCAATTGGAAGTTATTTTTCCTTCCAAAAAAGATTTGTCTTTTTGGGTTAAAATAATTCCGCCCGATTTTTTCATCTCTTCTTCAGTAAAAAATCCGGCACATCCGTTTTTCATCTTTATAAGATGGGTGTTCCCAATAAATCCTTGAAAATTGAAAAAAAAGAGATGGGTATCGCCCTGGTGAACAAATTTTTCAATTTCGATTTCATAGCGGATGGTATCACCGGGAGTCGGCAGCCCGCGATAGAATTCAACAGTTGCGTCAAGGAGTCTGTAAGTTCTTTTTCCCTTTACAACAAGGTCTATGCCGAGGTAAGCGCAAAGGAAAAGATCAGCCTGCCCGGCTTCAACCGATATGCATACCGGCGCCCGGCCGCCGTCCAGGTACCATGCGCCGGGCAGTACGTCATGTTCGGTAACTACTTTTCCGGAACCAAGGGAGCATTTTTCACCTTTTATGGAAATGATTCTGTCCACAAGCATAAGCGGATCATCCGGAAGGCGGACCCTTTTCCGGTAAGTATCGACAACGGCAAATTGAGGTCCAAGAACCCTGGCAACAGATCCAACGGCAAACTCCATGCACATATCCCGTGAGAAAGCAGGTGGTTCAGCGGTCAGGACTGCCATCTTCGACTTGTAGATTCTCTTATGCTGCCGGTCATCAGAAAGATCATCTTTTATAAGCGCTGCAACTTGAGATGAAACCTTATGATCGGAAATAATCGTTTCAAGAAGCTGCGTCTGGAACGCAAAGGTTTTGCCGAAAGCTTTAGTCAAATCATTTGAAAAGTCAAGGAATTTACCATGTGCTTCTGAAGTGGATTCAATCGTTTCCGTCATATTTAAAAAATAATTCAAAAAGATATCCCTTTGGAGATCGCTGAGAATTAAGCTGCCGCTATTTTGGGAAATCATGGTATTAGATGAGCCTGTTTTATGAAAATCTGTTTTTTTCAGGATATCAGCCTCTTTTTCAACCAGAAAAGGGAGATTGAAATCTTTCTTTTGCCGCGCAAATCCCGATAAAGGAGCCGTGCCGGAAGCTGACAGATTAATAATAAACTCTATTGCTTCGGGCGGAGGTACTATTGATCTTCCGCCAACGGTCATCAGAAGCTTTTTGGTTGATTTTTCATTAGAGAAATTTATGTAATTTTCATTAAAATGGCCGGATCCGTAAAGTTTTTCAAGATCAACCGGAACCTGCTCTGCGATAAGAGCTCCAAGAAATTTAAGAAGAGTCAGATAATTATCTTCGGCCCGAACAGAAGCTGAAACAGCAAGGTGAGGCTTTTTATCAAGAATTTTGTCGATCATCCTTTTGCAAGATGACAGGGGCCCCATTTCCAGAAATATTCGTATCCCATCGTCGTATGCCCGGTTAACTGTTTTTGTGAAATCAAAACCGTACAAAGCCTGATTGAGAATTGAATCAGCAGCATTCTCACTTGTAAGATCATAGACTTTGCCAAGGCTGCAGCTGTAAAATCTGATATCTTTCAAGGGCCGCACAGGAAACAGATGTAAATTTCTGTAAGCCTCTTTTACTGGAAGTACGGCATTGCAATGAACAGTGACTACACCCTCCAGATATACAGCAGCGCATCCAAGCTCTTTGATTACTGACTCCACCTGCTCTCTTCTGCCGCCTATCACGGATTCATCGCCGGTATTGACTATCAGGAGGTAAACATTCGGCTGTTTTTCTATGGCTTTCTTTACAGCATCAGCAGGAGAGTTAACTGCGGCAACAGACCAGTTTACATCTTCACTGTCAGGTATATTCCAGATCTCGCGGGCAGAATTACAGACACCCGCAAGTTCTGTTGAAAACAGATCAGTCCGGCGCATTCTCTTGAGCATCTCGCTGCTGTCAGGCCAGACTCCAAGGGAAAAGAATCCGGCTGATTCCCCAAGGCTGTACCCTATAACAGCAGATGGCTTAATGGCAAATCTCTTTACCAGCTTTGTGACAGCCTGTCCAAAGGAAATCTGGCCTAACAGCATGTTTAAAGGATCTGATACGATTTTTTCATTGGCATCTTTTTCCCATCCAGGCGTCCATGAGATTCGTTGCGGAACATAACATTCGGGAATAACCATGGTTTCAAGGAGAGGGGTCTTTTCATCCATTGATCTGAAAATTTCCGGCCACAGCACTCCTGTTTGCCTGCCCATTCCCACGAAATGATTGCCGGAACCGGGAAAAACAAATGCCGTGTCGCCCAGCAGGCTCAAAGGTCTGGGTGAATATATGACACCCTCCTGACCGTTTATCTGCATCGGTCTATCGTATAAAACCGAAGTCTTGGCTTCAGTTATCCATTTTTTAATATTTGAAAAGGAATCTAAAATAATGGATACAACATGCTTTTTTTCATCTGCATCAGATTTTTTCCGGTTCCCATTCGCAGGAGTCTTGAATTTCGGATATCCTGTTTTATGGTACCAGCGGCGGGCCGCAAACTCCATATATTCATCATATTTATTTGGGGGTATATCGAATGAGTCCGGACGGCGGCCTGTGGATATGGAATTTTTTTCTTCTTTCAAGTAAGTGTCTAGCTTGTCGAGACCTTTTATCAGCTCCTTTTTGCCGTCTGCTTCAACAACAAAAAGACCGAAGGGCTGCGGGCC
>CAZRLQ010000199.1:0-4881 GCA_964600725.1 uncultured Desulfobacterales bacterium | reverse complement strand
AGATGAGCAAAAAGTGCCTGCGAGTGAGCTAAAGTGCCTGAAATGCCTATGAGTTGCGGTGCGCCTTCGCCGTGTTAGAGATATTTAGGGCTTGGTCATAACTTCAGCCGGAAACTAAAGCAAGCAAAGCTGTCTGATAAAAAATTAAAGGGCGTATTCCTTAACTTTAGGCACTTTATGTACTTTAGGCACTTATGTCCGCACCGAAGGTGCGCTAATTTAATTTTTAAAAAAGGCGGATAAACTTTGGAATATATCCATCAAAGATCGAACAATAATACTGAGAACTATGATGCCGAGATAAAGACAATATCCGGCTATTATACAATTGAAAAGGAAGTAAGACTGGAATATAATAATCAATTGATTCTTTGTGTTATCGGCATGGGAAAAGTCGATTCATCTTGCTGCGGCACAGGTGGGTGCAGATATGCTTTGGTTCCCGGATATATTCGTCAGTGGATGGTAAAAAAGGATGAATCAGGCCGGCTGATATCTGATGTTGAGCCGGTTGCAGACGAAAAAGCCAGAAAAGAGATAAGCAAGATACTGAAAGATGAAGAGGTTGTAACTCAGATAAACTTCTGGTAATGTTATTATCTTTGTTTTCCCTCTTCAGGGAACTGTTGCACCTGCCTGCCGCAGGCAGGGATGTGGATTCAGGAAGGAGAATTCAGCTTTACCTGCCTGCGCCGCTGACGCGGCAGGCAGGTCGGATAGAGTCTTTCGCTGTGAAAGTTGCGGCTTTGAAATAGATCGGGACTTAAATGCAGCGGTTAATTTAGAGAAATTGGCCGTAGGTTCTACGGCGTCTGCCTGTGGAGAGACAGTAAGACCTAAGCAGTTGATTCGGGCATCCTCCGTGAAGCAGGAATTTTTCTTCATTCTTGCCAATGAGTAAGAATGAGCAAGAAGAAAGGAACAGGTAAAAAATATGGCAGGAATTGTTTCTTACGGTGCTTACATTCCAAAATACAGGATTGACAGAAAAATTATTTACAAGGCAATGGGGTGGCTGAATCCGGCTACTTACCTTAAAGGAGAAAAGGCGGTAGCCAATTTTGACGAAGATAGTGTAACCATGGCGGTTGCCGCCGGTATGGACTGCTTGAACGGTCTCGACCGCAACTCAATTGATGCAACCTATTTTGCGAGCACCGCTCTTCCATACAAAGAAAGACAGAGCGCACAGATAATTTCAACCGCTTTTGATTTACGTTCAGATATCCGAACTGCGGATTTTACCGACTCTGTAAAGGCCGGTACCACTGCAATGCTTTCCGCCCTTGATGCGGTTAAAGCGGGTGGAGCGCAAAATGTTATGGTATGTGCTTCCGACTGCCGCATCGGCAAAGCCGGCAGCGCTCAGGAGGAGATTTTCGGCGACGGAGCGGCTTCTGTAATTGTAGGAAATGAAAATGTAATTGCCAATCTGGTAGATTCTCATTCTGTCTCTTATGATTTCATTGATCATTGGAGAGCCGATGGAGATTCATTTGACCGCCAGTGGGAAGACAGATTTATACGTGACATTGGATACAAGAATTTCATTTTAGAGGCTATTAATGGATTGCTGAAAAAATGCAGCGTTGAAATGAAAGATATTGCAAAGGTAGCTTTTCCCTGTCTTTACGCCGGTGACTTTAATGGCATCTGTAAAAAGCTGGGACTTGGATCCGGGCAGATTCAGGATCCATTGCTGCTTAATGTAGGTTATACCGGTACAGCCAATCCACTTATGCTCCTGGCTGCGGCATTGGAAGATGCAAAACCCGGTGATAAAATTTTAGTTGCCAGCTATGGTACAGGGAGCGATGCCCTGCTGTTTGAAGTAACGCAGGAAATAGAAAATATAAAAGGGAAAAGAAGAGGAATAAAAAAGCATCTGGAGTCTAAAAGAGAGCTGGACAGTTATGAGAGAATGGCTGTTTTTCGTGAACTGCTGCCCATAGAAAAGGGAATTCGGGGAGAGATAGTAGTTCAGTTTACAGCCATATCCGAACTTTGGAGAAGCCGCAGACAGATCCTGGGTCTTTGCGGAACCAAATGCAAAAAATGCGGGACACCGCAATTTCCATCCCAGTTAGTATGTGTAAATCCCGAATGTGGTGCTATCGGCCAGATGGAAGATTACAGGTTTTCCGAAAAAAAAGGAACCCTTTTCACCTATACCGCTGATAGTTTGGCATACTCTCCAAGCCCGCCGGCAATATACGGAATGGTCGATTTCGATGGGGGGGGAAGGTACTGGTTTGACTTGACCGATACTGACGCTGACGATGTTAAGGTAGGTTTAAAGGTTGAAATGAGTTTCAGGAAAAAATATGTGGATAAAAAGTTCGGTGTCCATGCATATTTCTGGAAGGCTGTTCCTGTAATGGAATAAAATCATACAGCGAACTCAGTCGCGTTTTCCGATTTACAATAAGAATAAGAAGATATCTATTATCCTGACAGATAATTGAAAATATTTTTCTGATATCTGTTACTTTTGAGGAGGTAAAAATGGCAGATGGAATAAAAGATAAGGTCGCTATTATCGGCATGGGCTGTACAAGATTTGGCGAACGCTGGGATATGGGGGCGGAAGATTTACTTGTAGAAGCTTTTCAGGAAGCAATGGAGGATGCCGGGATCGAAAAAAAAGATATTGAAGCGGCCTGGCTTGGAACCTGCTTTGATGATATTAATGTAGGGCGTACCGGTATGCCTCTCAGCCTTACCTTAAAACTCCCCTTTATTCCGGTGACAAGGGTTGAAAATTTTTGTGCTACAGGGACAGAGGCTTTGCGGGGGGCTGCTTACGCGGTTGCTTCTGGTACTTGTGATATTGCCCTGGCCCTGGGAGTGGAAAAACTGAAAGATACCGGTTTTGGAGGACTTCCGGACATGCCGGCCTCACTTGGAAATAAAAACAAGATGATGATGCCGAGTGTTACTGCTCCGGGCAACTTTGCCATGATGGCGAATGCATATTTTGCAAAGTACGGCCTTACGCCGGAAGAAGGAAAAGAGATCATCGCAATGATCTCGGCAAAGAGTCATAAAAATGGGGCCAAGAATCCCAAGGCTCATCTCAGAAGAGAGGCATCTGTTGAAAAAATAATGAATGCTCCTATGATCGCTTATCCGCTGGGTCTTTTTGACTGCTGCGGTGTAAGTGACGGCGCTGCTGCGGCTATCGTCTGCCGTGCTGATATGGCAAAGAATTTCAGGACTGATCCTGTCAAGATAAAGTCAATGCAGATCGGCCTGAGCTCCGGCGAGGAATTAATGTATAATAAGTGGGATGCAACCTATGTAAAGACATGTGTTGAAACTGCCGCCAGGACTTACAAAGAGGCCGGTATCAAGAATCCTCGGGAAGAGCTGAGTCTGCTGGAACTTCATGACTGTTTTTCCATTACAGAGCTTGTAACTTATGAAGATCTTCAAATCTCACCCCGGGGTAAAGCGGGAAATGATGTCAAAGATGGATTTTTTGAACTGGATGGAAAGATGCCTTGCCAGCCTGACGGAGGGCTGAAATGTTTCGGGCATCCCATTGGGGCCTCCGGTCTGAGAATGATGTACGAAGTCTATAAGCAGCTGCAGGGCAAGGCCGGAGACAGGCAGATCAAAGATCCGAAGCTCGGTTTGACTCACAATATGGGCGGATTCCCAGTTGTAAATATAGTCAGTATAGCCATTGCCGGTCTGTAATGATGGTTTGACTCGGCAATCAGTCTGTTTAGCCTGCTTTCATTAATGATTGTCATAAAATCCAGCGACGGGCTCCGGCAAAAAAAACCGCCTGCGGCCTGTCGCTGAACAACAAGGCGGTTAAGCGGCTTTGAGAGTATATGATCAATTCCTAAGTTAACGCTTAGGCTGCTGCGCCCGATGCGCAGTCTTGAACTTGAACGAAATCAATAATCTTCAAATGCCTCCGCTGATAATACAATATTGAAAATACAATATTGATCACAAACATAATTTATTCCTAAGTTGAGCGATTAGCTGTCAGCCATTAGCGTTTAGCTTTGAAAAATCAAGTTATGATGGAAACAACGCCCAGCGGGTGAGAGTTTTTACTAACAAAACATCTTGTAATCATTAAACTAATAGTTAGCCGCTAAAGGCTGAGCACTCAATTCAGGTTATCACAAACATGGAGGTTATGATATGTTAGTAGAAGACTGGATGACAACCGGTGCAATCTTAATTAGAGCCGATGATTCAGTAGACAGGGCTATCCGGCTGCAAAGAGATCATTCTGTAAGAATGATTCCTGTAGTTGATGAGGGAAAACTGGTGGGAGTAGTGACGGATAAAGATTTGGTGCAGGCCTCCCTTCCATCCGGCATAGCTTTGAATCGAGAAGAAGCGGATGATATTACTTCTAATATCAAGATAAGAAAGGTGATGACTGGAAGTCCTATAACAATTATGCCGGACCACACAATGGATGAAGCAACTGAAATTATCTTAAAAAGCAAGATACATGGTGCCCCGGTAATCGACGAGGATAAAAAGATCGTTGGCGTCCTTACCCTGAGCGATGTATTGCGTTTTTTGATGTCCATGACAGGTGAAGATAAGATAGGATATCAATTTTCTTTCAGTCTGCCTGACGAATCTGGATATATCGCAAAGATAATCGATCTGGTAAAAGAGTATAATGGCCGTATATGGACTATATCCTGCTCATATTCCGGTGTGCCGCAAGGTTTTCGGAATGTTTTCATGCGCATTTATGATGTAGCGCCAAAAGATATACCTGATCTTACAGATAAAATCAAACAGAAAGTCAAATTGCGCTACTTTGTTGATTTTAAACAAGATTCAAGAACAATATTTGACAAACAGAAATCTTGACTCCGGTCATTTTTTAATTGTAGT
>CAZRLQ010000198.1:0-4893 GCA_964600725.1 uncultured Desulfobacterales bacterium | reverse complement strand
CATCGACCTGATAGAAGCCCCTCCCTGAGCTTGCGAAGGGAGGGGAGCATTCACGGATAGCTGTAGGATAAGGAGGCAAAATATGACCAATCTGTACGAAGAGTCTTTTGCAAGATCCATTAACGATCCCGATGGATTCTGGGGAGAAATAGCTCAAGATTGCCACTGGCACAAAAAATGGGATAAAGTGCTTGATGATTCCAACAAGCCGTTTTACCGATGGTTTTCCGGCGGAGAACTCAACACCTGCTATAACGCTCTGGATTATCATATCGAAAACGGCCGGGGCGAACAGCCTGCACTGATCTACGACAGCCCTGTTACCGATACGATTAAAAAATATACTTACATCGAACTTAAGGATGAAGTGGCCGCATTCTCAGGCGCACTGGCCGCTGAGGGAGTGCAAAAAGGCGGCCGCGTCATCATCTATATGCCCATGATCCCGGAGGCCGTAATAGCGATGCTGGCCTGTGCCCGCATCGGTGCGGTACATTCGGTGGTATTCGGCGGGTTTGCCGCCAACGAGCTGGCTGCCCGCATCGACGATGCCAGGCCTAAAATTATTGTATCGGCATCCTGCGGCATTGAGGTCAAACGAATCGTTTTCTACAAGCCTTTGCTGGACAGTGCCATTGAAATGGCCGGTGCAAAGCCTGAAAAATGTATTATTTTGCAGCGGCCCATGAAAAAGGCCGATATGATCAAGGGCCGTGATCTGGACTGGCACGATGTCATGGCCAAAGCCTGTCCCATGGACTGCGCAGTGGTTGCCGCTGCTGATCCGCTCTATATTCTTTATACTTCCGGTACAACCGGTCAGCCCAAAGGGGTTGTGCGGGACAATGGCGGTCATCTGGTCGCTCTGAAGTGGACGATGAAAGCTATTTACAATGTAGATGCCGGTGATGTTTACTGGGCAGCCTCGGATGTCGGATGGGTGGTGGGCCACTCGTATATTGTGTACGGCCCGCTGTTTTGCGGCTGCACCACGATTCTGTTTGAAGGCAAACCCGTGGGCACACCGGATGCCGGGGTATTCTGGCGGGTGGTTTCAGAGCATAAGGTTAAATGCTTGTTCACAGCTCCTACAGCTTTTCGCGCCATAAAACGGGAGGATCCCCATGGCGAGCTGATCAAAAACTATGATATGTCTGAATTTAAAGCCCTGTTTTTGGCAGGGGAAAGAACCGATCCAGACACCTTGAAATGGGCTGAAGAAAAACTGAATATTCCCGTAATCGACCACTGGTGGCAGACCGAGACCGGATGGGCTATTTGCGCTAACTGCCTGGGATTGCATCAATATCCGGTCAGGGAAGGATCTTGCACTAAACCGGTGCCCGGCTGGAACCTGGAAGTTTTGGATCCAGAGACTAAAAAGCCGGTTATTTCCGATACAATCGGCGCGTTGGTGGTGAAATTGCCGCTGCCTCCGGGCAATCTGCCCACGCTGTGGAACAACGACAAGCGGTATATTGATGTTTACCTGTCTGAATTTCCCGGATACTATAAAACCGCAGATGCAGGCTTTATTGATAAGGACGGGTATGTGTTTGTCATGGCACGAACCGACGATATCATAAATGTAGCAGGCCATCGTCTTTCCACCGGTGCTATGGAAGAAGTCCTGAGCGATCATCCGGATGTGGCCGAATGTGCCGTATTAGGTGTGGAAGACGCTCTCAAAGGTCAGGTTCCTGTAGGATTTCTGGTGCTGAATGCCGGCGTTGAGCGGCCCCGCGAGGAGATCGGAAACGAGGTCGTTCAAATGGTAAAAAGCCGCATTGGACCTGTGGCATCATTTAAAAAAGTCGCTGTAGTCAAAGGACTGCCCAAAACCCGCTCCGGTAAAATTCTTCGGGGAACCATACAGAAGATTGCCGACAACAAAAAATACAAAACACCTGCAACCATTGATGATCCGGCTGTTCTTGGCGAAATAGAAGAAGCCTTGATAAAAATCGGCTACGCCGGAGCCAGAAATATAAAGTGAGCTATGGTTTTATTGCTTCAACGATGCAGTCCATATTCTCTCCATACCGAATCATTTTTGCATCAGTAAATCCTGCTGCATTAAGGTCTTCCAGGACTTCATCAAGGGTGCAGGCAGAACCTGCGGGAGTGCCCACCAGCATATTTATGGCAAAAATAGCGCCTGCAGGTGGTTTTATGCGGGTTTCATCCATTATATAATCCCTTATCCATAATCTTCCGCCGATGGTAAGGGCTTTATAACACTTTATAAAGAGTTTTTGGTTTTGAGATCGTCCATTTTGATGGATGATTGCCGACAGCCATACCAGATCGTGGCCGGCGGGGAGGGGATCTTGATAAAAATCTCCGGAAACAAAAGATACTCTTCGGATTAATCCGTTTGCCGATAATCTTTCCCTTGCCATGGGAATAACCCCCGGCAAATCGAACAGAGTAGCGGACAGATTCCTGACTTCTTTTAGAAAGGCTATGGTATAGGTTCCGGATCCTCCCCCTACATCAAGTATCTTTGTCGCCCAGTATGGTTTTAATTCTTTTATTAAAACTTTTGCTGTATGGCGTCCTATTGTATGCATGGCTCCAATAAAAGATCTGAGCAGACCGGCATCGGCAAGGGGAGCTATCTCTTTTTTATCTTTTCGGCCTTCCAGTACAATGCGGCTTAACTCCGACCAGTTTTCCCACATTAAAACAAAATGTTCGAGCATGGGCAGTATGGATTCTTCCGGATCACGACTCAGAGCATCTTTGAGAGAATCGGCTATTTTGTATTTTCCTTTGCTCTTTGTCAGCACCTCTATCGCACAAAGCCCATTCAAAAGAAAGGTTACCGCTTCAGCATCCCACTCGTTTTCCATGGCTAATTCACCGGCTGTAGCGGGAAGCTTGTCAAATATTTTTAATTCCGAAGCCGTCAGTATAATGCGGCTTGCCATAAAACCCCGTGCTGTCATAAGTAAATCGTTAGGCATCATTGTTTCTCTTTCCCGGGTTGAGCGATTTTTTTGATTTATCGAATATGCAAGGCACCGGCAGTAAAGTCGCATTCCAATACTTCGAACCGCCGGCAGTTCGGAAGATTCGGTGAATCAAAAAAAGCCCGAAAGATTTCAAGTTCTGTCAATGTTGGAGTTCACCCTGATTGGTTGCTGAAATTAATAACAGTATGGGTAACTTCTCAAAAAATTCGGGTAAAGACAAGAAAATAGTAAACAAAGCCGGATTAAGATGCTATAAGTATAATGTATGAAAGTTGCAATTCGTAATGTGCGTTTCATCTTTGATTACCTCCGTATGACCAAAACTCAGTGATCAGAACATGATATGGGTGGAACAAATTCACCCGGTTCCTTTTCTTTGTTTTCTTGACATCATAGCATTATTGAACTAAAGATAATTTTTTCCAATTCTTGGAATGGAAGGAAAACCCTCATTTTCACGCAAGGGCTGAGTGACGGGTTAGGGACCATCAGTCTGCAATAATGGTTCATGGCGGGCGTATCTGTGAGCTGGGGAAAGCATTATTTTCTTTAATTGCATAAAGAAGAATTATGAGGTATTTTTAAAAAAACTGCCAAAATATATCT
The DNA here is from genome assembly GCA_964600725.1 of uncultured Desulfobacterales bacterium. GTDB lineage: Bacteria > Desulfobacterota > Desulfobacteria > Desulfobacterales > CAZRLQ01 > CAZRLQ01. The sequence goes on along the minus strand of CAZRLQ010000198.1, from coordinate 1,309 downwards.
GCAAGCCGATTAAAAATATAACTTTTTATTGAAAGGAGATTAAAGATGACAGCAAAGCTGATTAAGGGAACTGAGATACGGGAAGAAATTCTTAATGAAATTACAGCCGAGGTAGCCCAAATTAAAGAAAAATACGGCGTTGTTCCCGGTCTTGTAACCATTTTGGTTGGTGAGAATCCAGCATCAGTATCTTATGTAACCTTAAAAATAAAAACAGCCCACCGTGTTGGTTTCAAAGAAGTCCAGGAAAATCAGCCTCCGGATATTTCAGAAGATGATCTTTTAAAACTTATTGAAGATTATAACAATGATGATTCGATTCATGGCATTTTAGTTCAATTGCCTCTTCCAAAACATATTAATGAAAAAAAAGTTCTAAATGCAATTGATCCTGACAAGGATGTTGATGGATTTCATCCTGTAAATGTGGGGCGTTTGATGATTGGTGGAGATGAAGTAAAGTTTCCTCCATGTACACCCGCCGGTATCCAGGAGATGATTATACGCGCAGGAGTTGAGACAAAGGGAGCTGAAGTGGTAGTTGTCGGGCGCTCAAATATTGTAGGGAAACCGATAGCAAACATGATGCTGCAGAAAGGACCCGGGGCCAATTCAACGGTAACCGTTGTTCACACAGGCACAAAAGATCTCGCATCTCATTGCAAACGCGCAGACATCCTGATCGTTGCCGCTGGTGTTCCCGATCTGGTTAAACCTGAGTGGATCAAGTCCGGTGCTTGCGTAATTGACGTCGGTGTAAACAGGGTTGGAGAAAAAATAAGTGAAAAAACAGGAAAAAAGATTGCAATTTTAAAGGGCGATGTTGATTTTGATGCGGCCAAGGAGATCGCGGGTTCAATCACACCCGTACCCGGAGGCGTTGGACCTATGACAATTACAATGCTTATGCAAAATACTTTAAGATCACTTAAATTCAGGTTAGGAATAGCCTGATTTACAACTGTTGTACTCTTTATCAATTTTTCATAGGCATATTACCAAATCTTAACCATTTCTTACCAATTTTTTACTTGCCGCGAGACCTTTACAAGACTCCTCCTTTTCAAAGGTCTCGCCATCATTTCTTGTTTTCCCAAATTTCAGGTCTTCCCCATACATGCTTTAAAACAGCTCCTTTTGTTCAATCTCGGTGTCATGTAGAATTCTTCGGCCTGAATATTATTCAAATTTTTTCCTGTTTGCGGAAAGAACAAATGTAGCTTCTCAAAAAGTTAGGGCAACGATGGAAAAATCCTGCTCAATCCCCCTTTTTCAAAGAGGGAAGTACATAGGTGCCCGAACTTATTGA
>CAZRLQ010000197.1:0-4908 GCA_964600725.1 uncultured Desulfobacterales bacterium | reverse complement strand
GATTCGGCAAATATGATGCACTCGTAAAAAGTCCCAACATTTTATTTTGACCACATCATATAGCAGCTAGATCTGTTCACTAATCAATATGTTGTGGCAAAAAATTGATTTTTCGACTTTTTACGAAACTATCAAATATAAGCAAACCATACTTTTTCCAGACGCTCAAAATTTTTTTTAACCTCATCGGCACCTGAGATGATGTCTCCATGGCCTGGCAATATCCATTCAATATCCAGATCGGACATCCTTTGAATACTTTTTTTAAGCAGCTTGCCGTCTCCACCGGAAAGATCTGTACGTCCAAGCCCATCTTTAAAAATTAGATCGCCTGTAAACAAAACCTTGTGCTTTGGCCAATAAATGCAGATTGATCCTGGTGTGTGTCCTGGGGTATGAAATATCTTGAAATCCAAGCCTTTTACAGAAAAGTCTCCTTCCTGAAGGAAAAAATCCGGCTGCTTTGAATTTTTGTTCATTCTGTCAAGAATACCGGCCTGTCTCATCATAGCTCTTATCATCTGCCATTCAGACTGATGGAGTGTCATAAGAGAAGATGTTTCTTTAAACAGTTGAACGCCTTCAAAATGGTCAGGATGAGCATGGGTACAAATAATTAAACCAATATCTTCAATTCCCAGCTCCAGCGCTCCCAGCCCTTTCCGGACATGTTCAAACAGATTTGTGTGGCCAGGATCAATTAGCATGCGGGTAGGTCCGTCAATCAAGTAGGTATTGCAGTTGTTGCTGGCCATGGACCTCCATAGAAATGCATGTAGATTAGCAAATATCTTCATATTGTTTTAGCAAACCCCCCTGTGACTTGTGGCGGTGGGGAAGCATCATCCTCCTCTCTGTTTGACAGCATATCTCATAACATACGCATTCCAGATTTCAATTTCATTGAATCAAATCTAAAATCCGCAATTTCTAATTTTTAGCGTTCACTTTCCTGTAAATTCACCGTTTCTGAATTCACCTTTCAGTTCTTTGCCATCCGGAGAAGTCATAATCCCTTGTCCGTGAACCTTGCCGTTTCTAAATTCACCTACATATTTAATTCCGTTTGGCCTGACAAGCGTTCCATGTCCGTCTAAATTATTATCTTGAAATTGGCCTGTATATATCGCACCATCCGACGATCTTAAGGTGCCGTGACCATGCATCTTGCCATTTTTAAAGTCTCCTTTATAAACACTTCCGTCAGGATAAGTATATTTTCCATGGCCATTAATACAATCTCCTTCGATACATCCGGCAAAAACAAAACCAGGAGTAAAAAAAAGTATAACCAATAATGTCAATAATACTCTCATCATATCAACCTCCGTAACCAGACTGTCCGGCTTAAAGATAAATAATAGATTTTTGGGGCAGATTCCAAAGCGCCCCCATTTTGTTCAATCTCTCAGCAACTCTAATTATGGTATATTTTTGTCTATATAGAACATGCAGGGCAAAGCATAACTACAATATGTAGTGTCATAATCTCACACCGCAGACAACTTGAAATGTTTTGGAATTGGCTTTTTGACTCCCTGTCATTCCAACTATCCTGCGCAGGAACCTTATCGAGGTATGCATTCCCACAAAGGAACGTGGAGAGACAAGATATTAAATTCGCAATGTCGCTTGCAAAAATCTCTCTGCACTATTGATGCCCCGAACTTTTTGAGAAACTGTGAAATTTGGGCTTTCAAGTTCATAATCAGGTCGGTATTATTACAATATTAACCCTTCTATTCATTGCATTGCTTGAAGATATCGGCTGAGACTCACCAAAGCCGATGGTCTGTATCCGGCTTGCGCTAACACCTCTCTGAACAAGTTCGTTTTTGACAGCACCCGCTCTTTTTTCAGACAATATTTGATTGTATTGTTCAGAACCGGTAGAATCGGTATGCCCTTCGATCCTGATATTGGTAAGCGGATATTTGATAAGTACATCGGCAACTCTGCCAAGTTCAAAATGAGCACCCGGTTTAAGGATAAATGAATCAAAATCAAAGAGAACTTCCGATCTGAAAGTAGCAGTCAGTATATCCCCCGTCCTTCTGATACTGGCAGCTTCGGTAGCAGCTACAGCTGACCTGAGTTCTGCTTCCTGCCTGTCCATATAGGCGCCTATCTGTTGCCCTGCGACTCCGCCTACAATAGTTCCTATGCCGGCACCGATTAAAGTCGACTCGGTATCGCCCCCTATTGCCTGCCCTAACAGCGCACCCCCCATGGCACCGATTACAGCTCCGGCACCCAGCCCTTTTCTGCTGCGCGAAGCTTCGGCACATGAGAACATAAACCAGCATAACGACATAATCAACATTAACGTAATTACTTTTTTCATAGTTTATCCTCCTTATTGTAAAAAATATCCTGTTCAAAGTATCAATCAGTCCATATATAGCTTCATATATAAAAGAGCGAGCTATTTCAAGACCGATTTTTATAAAATTTCAAGGCAACTGCTCAGCCTCAGGTCATACGGGGCACTCTGAACCTGGTGTATCCAGGAAGCTCTTTTGAGGGGTCGAATCAATGTTACGTTCCTGTACCGCGTCCTTCAATCGCAGATTCTTCACGTAAGTAGTTGATCATTTTCCGGCTGGTGATCTTCTTCTATTTTCCAGGGAATCCATGGATAGAAGGTGAGCACTACGGCCGCTACTATTGTCAAAATGAGCCAGTCGACGCCAAAGAAAATTATTGCATCTCCTGAATAATCACCATAAGCGGCTTTTAACTCTCCCAAAAAAGCCTGAATAACGGCAGCCAGAAGGAACAAAGGGGTGAGATAACAGATACAGATGTCCCATAAAATATTGAGTTTAACGTTTCCAACACGATTAACATGAGCCCTTGCACGGTCTGCCTTAAGCAGCCATCCGACAAGTATACACTCAAAAATGCCGCCAAGCAGAAGACCATAGTTGGTAATGAAATGATCCGCAATATCAAGGATCAGCAGCCCAGCTTGGGTGGTAAATATAATGCTTCCGAAAAAACCGAGCGAGCAGATAATGCTCACCACTTTTTTTCTTGTCCAGAGAAACTTATCCATTAGAGAACTGGTAAAGGCTTCGATCAAAGATATCCCTGAAGATAGACCAGCCATAATAAGCACCAGAAAAAAAATGACTCCGAATAGCTGACTGCCGAATGGAAGCTGTCGGATAGCTTCGGGATAGACAACAAAGGCAAGCTGGGGTCCGCTCTTGATGACTTCGCTAAAGGGCGCATTCTTGGCAGCAGCCATGAAACCGACAATGCCGAAAACAGCAAATCCTGCAATAAATGAATAGATACAGTTGATAATGGATGTCCAGAGGGCATTGCCTACAATATCGGTCTTTTCAGGCAAGTAACTTGCGTAAGCAATCATGATGCCGAATCCTAATGATAGCGTAAAAAAGATCTGTCCAAAGGCAGCCACCCATACATTCCAGACATCTGTATTTTTGAAATACTTGATAATATTTATTTTATCCCAGTCTGGTTTTAAATAAATATTCCAGATCGCATTTCCAGCACCATTAAGGGTTATTGTCCACCCTACCAATATCAGAGTCAACAAAAACAGGAGCGGCATAAAAATCAGGCATGTTTTTTCAATACCGCGATTGATTTCCCTGTAGCAGATAATCCAGCAAGCAAACCAGACCACGAAGGTGGCAGAAAGAATTGGGATTCTTATGCTGCCTAATTTAAATGGTGAATCGGTCAGTTGTAAGAAATTGTCAAAGAAAAAGCCTTGCGGATCACTTCCCCAAGAAAGGTTTACAGCAAAGAAAAGATAATTAATACACCAGCCGATTATTACTGAATAATAGAGCATAATACCGAAAAGAGCAACTGTCGGCATCCACCACCCGACCCATTCCCAGTTTGGTGATACTCTGGCAAAAGAAAGGGGAGGAGATCCCTTTTTGTTATGACCAATGGTATATTCAAGGATAATAAGGGGAATGCCGGCTACCACGAGTGCAATGAAATACGGTATCAGAAAAGCTCCTCCTCCGTGTTTAAAAGCCATATAACTAAATCGCCAGATATTGCCCAGACCAATGGCGGAACCTATGGCTGCAAAAAGAAAACCAAGTTTACTGCCCCATATCGGTCTATCTTGTACCTTTTTCATTATTCATTTCATTCCTTTTCGCTGATCAAAAATTTCACTTGATAAAATGAATTTAAACCTTTATATAAATAAAGGTTGTGCTAGGTGGGGAGCCAGCGGTGCCCTTTTCCCGAAATCCGCTTCATGCGGGGCTGAATTCCCTCTTAAGGGTTTTTATCTAAAATTTTATAAGCCAGTCTGATCGGCCGCCGCGTAACAGACGGTCACGAACCTCGTCAGGTCCGGAAGGAAGCAGCGATAAGCGATGCAGTCTGTGTCGTGGATTGATCCTGATCAAGTTCAAGGCCTATATATTTGGAGAAAATTCGACAGGGGGTGCACAACCAACTCAAATTTTTCTGTTCGTTTTATGACATCCTTCATAAATGCTCAAAAGTAGTTTACACTTCCAACGAACTCCCATGTCCTGGCAGGCACAACAAAAAATGAAAGATAGCTTTACCCTTTTGAACCGGATTAGCTATGTATAAAATTCGGTTTAGCTACAATATATGCGAATTAAGGGTTGACCAATCCACCGGAATCCTTAGTGTTGAAAAGTCCCCGCTTTTAACACATAAAGAGGAGCAGCAATGGATTGGCGTGATCTCTTAATAAGTCTTTTTGTCTATGTTTGTCAAATCGGAAGACAGCCCGGAATCTTCATGAGATTGAAATTTTTGCAGATAAAGCATACATTGACAGACTTGAGCAGGAAATGCCTGCTCAAGGCCAACAAGTAAAATTATATACCCCTGTTAAGAAGAAAAAGAAGCAGAAACAATTATTTTTAT
>CAZRLQ010000196.1:4603-4916 GCA_964600725.1 uncultured Desulfobacterales bacterium | reverse complement strand
GGCGGTCTTAACGGCAGCACAGCTCACAATGTCAATCGGTGCTTATGCCTGGGGGCCATTGGCGCCTTTTTTCAGGCAGGAATTTGCAGTTTCACGCTCCCAATTAGGGATGCTAACTTCCGCCCTGTATATTACTGCCTCCATCACAGCAGTCCCTTCCGGCTTTTTTGTCGATTTAATGGGTGTCAGGAAAATGCTGGTTTTATGCTTGATGATTATGGGAGTATCTTTTGCGGTCATGCCGCTGGCCGGTAAATTTGCCATTATAATCGCATTTGCAGCGGGAAGCGGTATTGGCTACGGCATCATAAAT
>CAZRLQ010000196.1:0-4593 GCA_964600725.1 uncultured Desulfobacterales bacterium | reverse complement strand
AGGTCTCGACAAAGGGGATCATGTACTGGTTTACTTTTAAAACCAGGGCAACAGCGATGGGAGTTAAACAAAGCGGCGGTGCTATGGGGGGCGCCGTTGCAGCCATACTTCTGCCGCTTTTAACAGTAGCCTATAGCTGGCAAAGCAGTGTGTTTGTTGTAGGCATCCTTATTTTGTCTACCTGTGTTCTGTCCCTATTTTTTTATAAAGAACATCCAGCGGAAAAACAGGCTTTACAAAAATCAGCAGGAAGGAAAGGAAAAAAAAGGCCGCTTGATGTTCTGTCAAATCCAGTTCTTTTTGTCGTTATACTGATGGTAGCTTTTTTGGCTTTCAGCCAGATATGTTTTTCTTCATTTCTGGTACTTTACTTAAATGAAAATCTTCAAATTTCAGTATCCATGGCCGGAACCTGTTTAACTGTTGCAATGATATCCGGTACGGCCGGCCGAGTCATCTGGGGTATTATAAGCGACAGAATCCTTAATGGTAATCGGGCGGTATCTTTGATCTTGTTGTCAATCTTCGGAATATTTACTACTAGCGGAATCGCCTTTTTGCCCCCGGCTATTCCACTATGGATATATCTTGTTCTATCAGGCTCGGCAGGATTCGCCCTTATAGGCTGGAACGGAGTGCTGGTAACTTATGCTGCTGAATTGGCAGGTGCCAAGCTTTCCGGTACTGTAATGGGATTGGTCGCAACCAGCGGTTTTACCGGAATGGTGGTAGGACCGCCGTTATTTGGATATCTTGCTGATCATACCGGCTATTGTGCAGCCTGGTTAATGGTTGCAGCCGCTTTTCTGGTCAGCGCCATAGGCTTTGCCTCTATTTTGCAGCTAAATGCAAACAATAATAACTTCTCAAAAAGTTAGGGCAACATTGGGAAAATCCCCCTCAATTCCCCTTTTTCAAAGGGGGAAGCACCTTAGGTACCCGTACTTATTGAGAAGTTACAAACAATAATGTGAAGGATGCTAAATATTGCAGAAAAAAGTTTGACACCGGTGATAATTTATGAAAATCAAATAAATTTAACTGTCCGGTTGTATTGGATCGTTTCAAAAATCATTTCAAATATTGAAAGCAACGTAAAGGAGGCTGATTGATTATGAGTGAAAAGAAATTGACATTAGAGGGTGTAATGATTGCGGACCTGAGCCATGCCTTGGCTGCTCCTTATTGCAGTATGATACTTGCAGACCATGGTGCCGATGTTGTAAGGATTGAACCTGTAAAGGGCGATCCTTTCCGCTACTCGGCCCACGGGGCATGGAATGCTTTGGCAAACCGGAATAAACGCGGAATTTCTCTGAACCTTAAAGATGAAAAGGGCAAGGAAGCTTTAAAAAAAATTCTCAGCAAGGCTGATGTTCTCCTTGAAAGTTTTACTCCCGGCACAATCGAACGGCTTGGATTCGGATATGACGTTGTAAGTCAGATCAACCCCAAAATTATCTACTGTTCAATTTCCGGTTTTGGACAAACCGGCCCTTATCGTAACCAGCGCGGTTTCGATGTTGTCGCCCAGGCCATGTCAGGTATTATGCTCAATACAGGAGATGCGGACCGCCCCCCGGTCAGGGTCGGCACATCTGCGGTTGATATGGGTGCTGGTTCGTATTTAGCCTGCGGCATTCTTCTTTCATTAATGGATAGGGAGCGTACCGGCAAGGGACAGAGAATCGAGGTTAGCCTTTTTGAAACCGCCCTCTCCTGGATGGGTCCTTACTCCGTGGAATATTCTATATCCGGACAGATGCCCCAAAGATTCGGTTCAGGCTTTGGAGCCTTTTGTCCTTACAGGGTTTTTGAAGCGTCTGACGGTTATGTTTTTATAGGCTGTGCCACAGACAAATTCTGGCAGGCTTTCTGCGCTGCTTTTGATCTGAAGGAACTTGCCGCCAATCCAGTATATTCGGAAACCAAAGGCCGTCTTGAAAATCGGGAAGAGCTTGATGGACTGGTACAAAAGGCCATGGCCGGTTATAAGATTTCAGAGATTGTTGAACGGCTTCATAAGGCCGGTGTGCCGGTTGCACCTGTTTTAAATGTAAAAGAGACCATGGAAGATCCCCATGCAATAGAACGAGATGCTTTTGCTTCTTTGGATCACCCCGAATACGGCCAGATAAAGATTCCGCGGATTCCAATCGTCCGATCCGGCAAAATGCCTGAAATTCGAAAACCGTCTCCACGCCTGGGGCAGCATACACGAGAGGTTTTGGCGGAAGTTGGATATTCTGATGAGCAGATTGAGGAGCTGATCTCTTCAGGAGCTGCTATTGCCGCAAAATAATAAGATTGAATCAATGTATTAAAGTTAACCAATTAGTGTCCATCCATAAATGGTCTTTTTGCCCAATGTCTGCGTTATGCAGGCCTTGATCTTGAACAAAAATCCTCATTTATGGACGGACACCACTTAAGACAGATTGTCGCTGAACATTAAAGATTAAGAAAGGAGTACAATTCATGGCACAAACATTGACTGATCGGAGAGACGTTCAGTTTGCTCTCTACGAACAGCTTGACGTGGTATCTTTGGCCAAGGACCCTAAGTACAAAGGGCTTAACAAAAAAACTTTCGACATGGTTTTAAATGAAGCCCGCTCCCTGGCAACAAAGGAATTTTTGCCTATTTCGGCTGAAGGAGACGTTGAAGGCTGCAAATTTGAAAACGGCCGGGTAAAGCTTCCGGAATCTTTTCACCGGGCTTATGAACTTTTAAAAGAAGGTGAATGGATAGCACTTTCCGATGACCCGGAAGCAGGGGGACAAGGGATGCCTTTTACAATCCATACTGCTGTAATGGAGATGTTTCACGGCGCTAATACGTCTCTTGCTCTTATTCCAATGCTTAGTCATGGAGCCGGAAAACTTATCGAAATTTTTGGCACGGAAAAACAGAAAGAGATGTTTCTGGAAAAGATATATTCAGGCGAATGGGGCGGAACCATGGCGCTTACAGAACCCGAAGCCGGTTCCGACCTGGCGGCGCTGACTACTTCGGCGGTGAAAAATCCTGACGGCACTTATTCTTTAACAGGAAACAAGATTTTTATCAGCAAGGCGGAGCACGATCTTGTAGAAAATATAATCAATCCGGTACTTGCAAAAATTGAAGGCGCCCCAAAAGGGACTGCCGGAATATCCGTATTTATTGTACCGAACATCTGGGTTAATGAGGACGGCAGTCTGGCCGAGCGGAACGATATCGTCTGTACCGGAATTGAGGAAAAGATCGGAATCCACGCCAGTCCAACCTGCAGTCTGGCTTTGGGAGGCAAGGGAAACTGCAAGGGGCTGCTTTTGGGGGCTGAAAATGCCGGTATAAAGGTCATGTTTCACATGATGAACGAAGAGCGTATTACCGTGGCCTGCCAGGCTCTCGGTCTTGCAAGTACGGCTTTTCTTTACGCAGTGAACTATGCCCGTGAAAGACTTCAGGGCAAACATTTAACTGAGGCCAGAAATCCTGATGCCCCGCAAGTGGCGATTATTGAACATCCGGATGTAAGGCGGATGCTGATGTGGATGAAGGCTCAACTGGAAGGAATGAGAAGTCTCAACTATTATACGGCATTATGTATTGATAAGGTTGCTACAGAGAGTATAGACGAGGAAGAAAAAGAAAAGTTAAAAGGCTTTATCGAACTTCTCACACCAGTCTGCAAAGCTTATACTACTGAAAGAGGCTGCGAAATATGCAACCTGGCTATCCAGGTTCACGGAGGCAACGGCGCCACCAAAGATTATCCGGTTGAACAGCTCCTTAGGGACTGCAAAATTTCCACTATTTATGAAGGAACCACCGGAATTCAGGCCATGGACCTCTTAGGAAGAAAAGTCGCCATGAAAAAAGGAAAAGTCTTTGAGGCTTTTATGGAAGAGATTAAAAAGACAACTGCCGAAGCAAAAAGCATGCCTGATATTGGCGATATTGCACTTAAACTCGAAGAAACCCTGGTAAAACTTGAAGATACGGCTGTAAAACTTACTCAGGCTGTCCGTTCACCCAAAATGCTGTCCGCTTTTGGCCAGGCCTGTCCGTTTTTAGATATATTTGGTGAAGTAATTGTTGCCTGGATGCTCCTCTGGAGAGCCTCCATTGCTTCGCCCAAACTGGCCAAGATTATTGGCGATGGAGATGAAGCCAAACGAAAGGAAAAGCTTGAAAAGAATAAAGATGCTGCTTTTTTTCATGGCCAGGTCCAGACAGCCCGCTATTTTATAAATTCCGTCATTCCTGCTACCATGGGAAAGATGGATGCTGTTAATAATCTCGATGATGCCCTGGTTGAAATGACGGATGCCGCATTCGGCGCTTAAATTCAGGCCTTTGTGCAGGTTGAGGAAAGGGGATGTTTCAGGATTCTGCATCCTCTTTACCTTTCCCGCCGGGAAGTCATCTTCCCAAGTAAACTGTTTGCCCTGCCTGCCGGCAGGCAGGGCAAACAGGCAGAAGTAAATATGGGGATGAATCGGCATTTTTTGTTGATATTCATATCAGTTCTTTGTATTGTAATTTCATAAGATGAGCAAAAAGTGCCTGCGAGTGAGCTAAAGTGCCTGAAATGCCTATGAGTT